>NZ_QTPV01000038.1:0-79482 GCF_003857985.1 Burkholderia sp. Bp9090 | reverse complement strand
AGCCGGCCAACCCGATGATCCTGATCGAGCCGACGCTCGTCACGCGCGACAACGTGAAGGCTTACAAAGGCTGGAGCAGCCCGCGCTGATCGCGCGACGCGACCCGCGATTCCTGGCGGTGCCGGTCGGTGTCGGGCGCGTCGCCGCGCGCGGACACCGGCCCTGCCCGTCCGTTCACCCCAACCGCCGCGCGACACGCCGCGGCACATGGTCTCGACACAACGACGACGTTCCGCCGCCGGGCCGTATTCGGCGAAGCGCTGACCGACTTCATCCGTGATGACCCGCGGCATTGGCGCAGCGTCGCCGGCGGTTCATGCTGGAACGTGGCGCGCGGCTCGGCGTGCCGACCGCCTTCGCCGGCATGGTCAGCCGCGCTGATTCGGCCGCACGGGAAACACCAGGCAGAGCATGCTCGCCACCCGGTCACGCACCACGCTTCCCGCCGTTACCGCGCGCCTGCAGCAGTTGCAGGCTCTCGTCGACACTCAGTTCGGACATCGCATCGTCGCGCAGCGTATCGTCGGTCGCGCGGCGCAGCGCATGCAACGCGTGCTCCTTGAGCCGCACGATCGCGAACTGCAGCCCGCGTGCCGCGCATTCGGCGGCGAACGTGCGCAACGACTCGATCGTCGTGCCGTCGACGTCCGGCGTTTCCTCGAGACTCAGCATCACGGTATGCGTATCGGGCGCGGCCTTCATCAGCACGCGCACGCGATTGAGCATCCGATCGGCGTTCGCGAAAAACAGCTGCGCCTCGGGCCGCACGATCAGCACACCGGGGATCGGCTTCGCATCGGCGTGATTCGCGACGTCGACGAAATCGTGGCCGTCGCGCAGCCGGCCGAGTACGCTCACGTTCGGCTCCGACAACTTACGCAGCGTCAGCAGCAGGTTCACGCCGATGGCCGCGAGCAGCCCGTGCAGCACGCCGAGCACGAGCACCGCGAGCAGCGCGGCGATCACGACGAGCCGGTCGCGATGCCAGACCCAATACGGCCGGAACACCGACGGATGCAGCGAGTGGCTGACCGCGAAGATCACGATCGCCGCGAGCACGGGCTCCGGCGTGCGCGCGAGTTGCGGCAGCAGCAGCCACACGATCAGCGCGACCACGCCGGCCGCCCATAAGCCCGCGAAACGCGACTGCGCGCCGGCCGCCTCGTTCGCGGACGTCGCCGAATAGCCCGCGCCGACCGGCATTCCGTGCAGCAGCCCCGACACGAGGTTCGCGCAGCCGATCGCGACCAGGTCGCGGTTCGCCGACACGCTGTCGCCGTGCTTCAGCGCGAAGTTGCGAATCGATCCGTACGACTCCGCATACAGGATCAGCATCAGCGCGAACGCGAGCTCGACCGTCTGCATCCATGCGTTCCGGTCGAGATGCGGCAGCCCGAATTCGAGATGCCGGAAATCGATGTGTCCGACGATCGCGATCCCGTAATGCTGCCAGTCGAACACATAGCCGGCCGCGATCGACAGCACGATCACGACGAGCGTCGCGGGCACGCGCGAGCGCCGCCCGAGCACGAACAGCAGCGCGAGCGCGGTCGCGCCGAGCGCGACGCTCGCGAGGTTTGCATGCGGTGCGCCGGTGACGAGGTCGAGTGCGACGCGCGGCGCATCGCTGTGCTGCACGGAGATCGCGAGAATCTTCGGCAGCTGCTTGATGACGATCGTCAGCGCCAGGCCGAACGTGAAACCGCGCAGGACCGGTCGCGCGACGAAATCCGACATGCCCCCGAGCCGCGCGACGCCCGCCAGGATGAACAGCACGCCGGTCATCGCGACGAGCGCGGCCGCGAGCGCGAGCTGCGCGGCAAGCGCCATCCCCGACTCGGCCAGCACGGTCGCGGCGAGCACGGCCGCCGACGACGACGTCGACGACACGATCGCAAAGCGACTGCTGCCGGTCAGCGCATAGACGACGAGCCCCGACAGCAGCGCGATCAGACCGGCCTGCGGCGGCAGGTTGGCGAGACCCGCGTATGCGACCGCCTCGGGAATCAGCAACCCGGCGATCGACAGGCCAGCCAGCGCATCGAGGCCGATGCGCTGCGCGGGCGGCGGCGGCGCCGCATCGAGTGCAGCAAAATGCTCGGGATGCTGCAAGCCGGCATCCGGACGGGTCGGGGCGGTCGTCATGAGGCAGTAGGCGCCGGGGTGCGGGTCAGGGTTTGACGGCGATGACACCCGACCAGCCGGGCAGATAGCGCGCGTCCTGCTCGTGTGCGCGGCGCAGCGAGATGTCGAGCGCCTTCGCGAAGTTCTTGCGGATCTGGTCGAGCGTCACGTGCTGGCGCAGGTAGTCGGCCCACAGGAATTCGCTGAACGGCGTCGCATCCTTCGCGTAGCCGCCGGCCGTGCGCAGCTCGCCCGCGAGGCTTCGATACGGATCGTCCTCGAGCCCCGTCAGCGCCTTCGGCAGTTGTGCGTAGTCGCGACGCGAGCCGTCCACGCCGAACGGATGCACCCACTGGTTGTGTTCCATCATCCGCCAGAAGATCGTGTCGTCGAGCCAGGACAGATCCTTCAGCAGCATCGCATTCACGCGCGCCTCCCCTTCCTCGATCAGCGCCAGGCCGAGATGGTGATGGTCGGTGATGTAGTGCACCCCGCCCGGGCCGAGGACGGCCGGAAACCAGTGCGACTCGATCGCCGCCTTGCGGGCACGCTTGTCGAGCGTTTTCCAGTGCTTGCGCTTCGCTTTCACTTCGCGATAGCCGACCGTCATTTGCGTCGGACGCAGTGCGTCGAGCCGGACGGGAATGAGATGAACGTCGTTGCCGAGTGCCATGGTCGTACCCCATGTTGCGAATTTCCGGCAACGATACTCCTGATCGTGCGAGCCGTTAATACGTCGCGACCTCGATGCGCGTGCGCTTGACCATCCCTGACATCCGGTCGCGCCCGCACGCGACGCTATGTACGCAGGTCGTCGCGCTCGAGACGATGGCGAACGTAAGGAATGCCATCGTGAACGACGCTCACGCGCCGCATCCCGAGCTTGCGCGCGACGTTCAGCGAACCCGAATTCGCCTCCGCGATATCGGCGATCACGCGCGGCAGCCGCACGGTGTCGAACGCGTGACGCACGACGGCCGCGGCGGCCTCGCACGCGATGCCGCGCCCCCACGCCGCGCGCACGAGCCGCCAGCCGATCTCGACGTCGCGCGCGCCGCCCGCATAATCGGGAATCAGCAAGATCCAGCCGATGAACGCGTCGGGCGCGGCCTTCTCGAAGATCGACCAGTAACCGAGGCCCGGCGGATAGGCGCGCGTGATCCGGTGCGTGACGAAGCGGCGATGTTCGTCGGGGTCGTGCCACGGCCCCGCGATGTAGCGCGTGACCTCCGGATCGCGATCCATCGCGACGCTCGCGTCGAGGTCGGCCAGCACGCGCGGGCGCAGCCACAGCCGCGCGGTCTCCAGGGCGGGCAGCGCGGCAACGGACGGTTCGGTCATCGGGGCTCCTGATTCGGTGGCGATGCGCATCGCGTGCATTACGTATCTGATACAAAAAACCTTCCGGAATGATACAGACGACTGTCGCTCGTCACGCACACGCTCATTTCCGTTTTCTCAACAGTTCATTTCGTAGGGATTATTCCCGATGCGCGGTTATCGCGCCCCGCATCGCACGGCGCCGCGGCCTACACTCGATCCATGCCCCCGCGCCGCGCGCCAGCCGGGCCGGCATCCGCCGGCAGAGTGTGCGCACAAGCCAACGAGGAGACCTCGGACATGAGCTGGACCCGCGAACAACGCAACGTCACGATCGCCGCCTACCTGGGCTGGACACTCGACGCGTTCGATTTTTTCCTGATGGTCTTCGTGCTGAAGGACATCGCCGCCGAATTCGCGTCGACGATCCCCGCCGTCGCGTTTGCGCTTACGCTCACGCTCGCGATGCGCCCGATCGGCGCGCTGATCTTCGGGCGGCTCGCCGATCGTTTCGGCCGCCGCCCGACGCTGATGGTCAACATCGCATGCTATTCGCTGCTCGAGCTCGCGTCGGGCTTCGCGCCGAGCCTCACCGCGCTGCTCGTGCTGCGCGCGCTGTTCGGCATCGCGATGGGCGGCGAATGGGGCGTCGGCTCCGCGCTGACGATGGAAACCGTGCCGACCCATGCGCGCGGCTTCGTGTCGGGCCTGCTGCAGGCCGGTTATCCGAGCGGCTACCTGCTCGCGTCCGTCGTGTTCGGCCTGCTCTACCAGACCATCGGCTGGCGCGGGATGTTCATGGTCGGCGTGCTGCCTGCGCTGCTCGTGCTGTACGTGCGCACGCACGTGCCCGAATCGCCGGCCTGGAAGCAGATGGAAAAGCGCCCGCGCCCGAGCCTCGGCGCCACGCTGCAGCAGAACTGGAAGCTCACGATCTACGCGATCGTGCTGATGACCGCGTTCAACTTCTTCTCGCACGGCACGCAGGATCTCTACCCGACCTTCCTGCGCGAACAGCATCACTTCGATCCGCACACCGTGTCGTGGATCACGATCGTGCTGAACATCGGTGCGATCGTCGGCGGCCTGTCGTTCGGCGCGATCTCGGAGCGGATCGGCCGCCGCCGCGCGATCTTCATCGCCGCGCTGATCGCGCTGCCGGTGCTGCCGCTGTGGGCGTTCTCGAGCGGCCAGCTCGCGCTCGCCGCCGGCGCGTTCCTGATGCAGATCTCGGTACAGGGTGCGTGGGGCGTGATCCCCGTTCACCTGAACGAGATCTCGCCCGACGAGATCCGCGCGACCTTCCCCGGCGTCGTCTACCAGCTCGGCAACCTGCTCGCGTCGGGCAACGCGACGATGCAGGCATCGCTCGCGGTCTCCCAGGGCAACAACTACAGTTTCGCGCTGGCGCTCGTGGCCGGCATCGTCGCCGTCGTGATCGCCGTGCTGATCCTGTTCAGCCGCGAACGGCGCGGCATCGACATGACGCAATCGGTCAATACGCGTACCACCGCCGGATGAAGCCGCGCATTGCCGCGACGCACCATCGCGCGTGCCCCGTCCCGCCGGGGCCGCGCGACAGACTTTCCGCATCCGCACATCGAACTAGAGGAATTTGTCCAGATTCCGCGCTTGCCCGCGCCGCACGCGTTTTTTTATCTTAATAAAAACGGCTGTTTGAATCAGATAATCAAATCACCTGTTCGCGGCCGGGCAACCGGCATTGGGAGGCGGGACATGGCAGTCAGTCAGGAGGGGCGAGCGTCCGCGGGGCGACCGTCCGGGACGCGGTCATCCGGCAATCGGCAGACCGGCGGGACGAAGGCGCGCATTCTCGATGCGGCCGAGGACCTGTTCATCGAACATGGCTTCGAAGCGATGTCGATGCGGCAGATCACGTCGCGCGCGACGGTGAACCTCGCCGCGGTCAACTACCACTTCGGCAGCAAGGAAGCGCTGATCCACGCGATGCTGTCGCGTCGGCTCGACCAGCTCAACCTGGAACGCCTCGGCATCCTCGACCGCTTCGATGCGCAGCTCGGTGCGCACATCACCTGCGAGCACGTACTCGGCGCGATGTTCATTCCCGCGCTGAAGGCATCGCGCGACCCCGAGCGCGGCGGCCCCGCGTTCCTGCGGCTGATCGGCCGCGCGTACACCGATCCGTCGCCGTTCGTGCGCAACTTCCTGACCGCGCACTACGCGAGCGTCGCCGGCCGCTTCTTCGATGCGTTCCAGCGCGCGCTGCCGCATCTGCCGCGCACCGAGCTCGGCTGGCGGCTGCACTTCGCGATCGGCGCGCTGTCCGGTGCGCTGGCCGGCGCCGAAACCGAAAGCCTGATCGACGAATTCTCGCAAGGCCGCACGATGAACGACGTGCAGATGATCGCGCGGCTGTCCTCGCTGATCGTCGCCGCGCTGAAGGCGCCGATGCCCGACAGCGCGCAGTTGTCGATCTTCGCGGCCGTGCTCGACGATGCGGGTGCGAGCGAAGCGTTCGGGCTGTCGTCGAGCACGGCTGCTGCCGATACGGCGACGGCGCCTTCGGCGAGCTGATCGCACCAGGCCGCGCAGGCGGCGTTTCACGATTTGGGCGGCCCGGGCCGGCGTTGATGCGCCGGCCCGGGCCGAACGAATGTCATGCGGCGGGAGCCAAGGCAGGCTTGCTTTCGTCGACGAAAAGCATGGGGTACGAGTAAGCGCTGGAGTGCTGACTCTCACTGACTGCGAAGCATGGGGCGGGAGTAAGCGCTGAAGCGCTAACTCTCACCGACCGCGAAGCATGGGTGAGCGTAAGCGCTGAAGCGCCGACTCTCACCGACCGCAAAGCATGGGGCGAGAGTAAGCGCTGGAGTGCTGACTCTCACCGACCGCGAAGCATGGGGTACGAGTAAGCGCTAAAGCGCTAACTCGTACCGACACCGGAGACACATCATGGCCTCATCCGCAGCAACCGCAGCGGCCCAGCTCCCGCCGAACAGCGACGGCATCTGGTACGCGTCGTATCCGCCCGGCGTGCCGCACGAGATCGACGTCACGCAATACGCATCGCTTGTGCAGTTCTTCGACGAATGCACGACGCGCTTCGCCGAGCGGGTCGCCTACGTGAGCGCCGGCGCATCGATGACCTACCGCACGCTCGCGCAGAAAGTCGACGCGTTCGCGTCGTATCTGCAAAGCACCGGCGTAAAACCGGGCGACCGCGTCGCGATCATGCTGCCGAACACGTTCCAGTACCCGGTCGCACTGTTCGGCACGCTGAAGGCCGGCGCGATCGTCGTCAACGTCAATCCGCTCTACACCGCGCGCGAACTCGCGCACCAGTTGAAGGACAGCGGCGCGCAGACGATCGTCGTGTTCGAGAACTTCGCGCGCACGCTGCAGGACGCGCTGCCGGAAACGCAGGTGAAGAACATCATCGTCACCGCGCTCGGCGACCTGCTCGCCGACGGTTTCAATGCGAAGGGACGCCTGATCAATTTCGTGCTGAAGCACGTGAAGAAGCTCGTGCCGGCCTACAACCTCCCGCAGGCGATCCGGCTGCGCTCCGCCCTCGCACTCGGCACACGCGGCAAACCGCAGCCGGTGCAGACGACCCGCGACGATCTCGCGTTCCTGCAGTACACCGGCGGCACGACCGGCGTCGCGAAAGGCGCGATGCTCACGCACGGCAACCTGATCGCGAACCTGCTGCAAGCGAAGGCGTGGATCGCCGACCAGGTGTCGGGCGACGTCGAGACCGTGCTCACGCCGCTGCCGCTCTATCACATCTATTCGCTGACGGTGAACGCGTTCATCTTCATGGGGCTCGGCGGACGCAACATCCTGATCGCGAACCCGCGCGACATGAACATGGTGATGAAGATCATCCGCAACGAAACGTTCACCGGGATCACCGGGATCAACACGCTGTACAACGCGTTCCTCGACAACGACGAATTCCGCAAGCGCGACTTCTCGAAGCTCAAGCTCGCGATGGCGGGCGGCATGGCGATGCAGCGCGCGGTCGCGGAGCGCTTTCAGCAAGTCACGGGCCGGCCGATCGTCGAGGGCTACGGGCTCACCGAATGCTCGCCGATCGTCACGATGAATCCGGTGAACCTGAGCGACATGGCCGGGTTCAGCGGCTCGATCGGCCTGCCGGCCCCGTCGACACTCGTGCGCTTTCGCCGCGAGGACGGCACCTGGGCCGCCGTCGGCGAGCCGGGCGAGCTGTGCGTGCACGGCCCGCAGGTGATGCGCGGCTACTGGCAGCGGCCCGACGAGACCGCGAAGGTGATCGACGCCGACGGCTGGCTCGGCACCGGCGACATCGGCGTGATGGACGAGCGCGGCTTCATCCGCCTCATCGACCGCAAGAAGGACATGATCCTCGTGTCGGGTTTCAACGTGTATCCGAACGAGATCGAGGAAGTGCTGGTCATGCATCCGGGCATCAGCGAAGCCGCTGCGATCGGCATCCCGGACGAAGTACAGGGCGAACGGATCAAGGTCTTCGTCGTGCGCCGCGACCCGACGCTGACGGTCGACGACGTGCTCGCGCACTGCCGCAAGAACCTGACCGGCTACAAGATGCCGAAATTCGTCGAGTTCCGCGATGCGCTGCCGCAGACCAACGTCGGCAAGATCCTGCGCCGCGCGCTGCGCGACGAGGAACTCGCCAGGATCAAGGCCGCAAAGCAAGGCTGAACGATCCAATGCGCCCGGAGACGCTGTCGATGAACGAAGGAACGAAGCGCCGCGCGCGGTACGCCGCCGCGGCACTCGCGTGCGTGCTGTCGCTCGCGCAAGCCGGCCTGCACGCCGAGGAAACCGCCGATGCCGCGAGCGCGGTACAGGAGGTCGCACTGCCGGCGGAGCTGGCGAAGGTCACGCACGAGCCGGTCGCGCAGCAGGCGCGCTGGCTGCGCACGGCCGCCCAGCGCGGCGTGCTCGCGCAACTCGACGACGCGACGCTCACGGCGCTGTTCAAGGCCCTCGATCCGCTCGCCGTGCCGCTCTATATCCGCAATGGTCCCAACGGCTATCCGTCGTACCAGTTCACGATGGTGCGCCAGGAACGCATCAGCGGGAAATGGTCCGACACGCCCGACCGCATGCTCGTGAAGACGACCCGCGAACCGTTGCGCGTTTATGCGAAATGGCTGCCGGGCGGCGCGCATGCGGGACAGGAGACGATCTACGACACGACGCGGCGCAAGGACGAGATGTACGGCCATCTCGGCGGCCTGCTCGGCAAGATTCCGTTGTGGACGGCGCTCGACGGCGCACTCGCGCGTGCGCAGTCGAATCACCAGGTGAAGGATCTCGGCACCGAGTTCATCACGAACCTGTACCTGACCGAAGGAAGGAAATACCAGGAAGCCGGCGTGCAGCGGCCGACCCAGGTGGAGGCGAAGACGATCGGCGGTGTGCGCGTCGTCGCGCTCACCTACGAGACGCCGACCGGCCGGCCGCAGTTCTACGCGAAAAAGGAAATCCTCGGGCTCGACCTGCACGCGCCCTACTTCAGGACCATCGAGTCCTATGACAACGACGGCAGGATCTTCGAACGGATCGTCATCGAGAAAATCGCGCCGGCGACGCTCGACGAATCCGCGTTCGACCCGAAGAACCCGGACTATGCGTTCTGATCGTCACCGGCGCCGGCGCCACGCAGGTCGCGCTCAATCATCATCGTCGTCGTGGTGATGCTTGTGCCAATGCTTGTAATAGTGCTTGCGCCATTTCCGGTAGCCGTCGTCGTCCTCGTCGCCGTAGTAGCCGTATCCGTAACCCGGATAAGCGACTACCGCAGGCTGCGGCGCCACATAGACCGGCGCCGGTTCGACATAGACCGGTGCGACCGGCACGCCGATGCCCACCGACAGGTCGACGCGCCCCGCCATTGCACTGCCGGAAGCGAGCAACGCCACACTCCCGATCCACACCGCCAATCCCCTCTTGTTCATGTTCCCCTTCCCGGATCCGCCGGCCTGCCCGGCATGCGCGTGGAATGTAATCCCGCCGCGCGCCGCCAGGTGCTACGCCATTGCGAGATTCGTAACGCGACGTAACGAAACGGCACTAGCCATTCGACCGAATCGCGAAAATGCACGGGAACGTCTATAGTGGGTTACGGTTCGACACAATCACGACTGCGCGCTGGTGGAACGAACAGGGTAAAATCCCGCCAAACACTTGGTGGGCAACCACGCCACACACACGCACAACATATTCTCTGACGCAGGCTCCTGCCGCACCTCAATGGCCAATCCCGCAGAATCCCATCCGCAAAACGACTTCATCAATTCGGCGCGCAAGGAACGTAAGCGCGTTGAAATCTATCTCGTCAACGGCATTCGTCTGACGGGATGTATCGAGTCGTTCGACCAGTATCTGGTGATGCTGCGCACCCCCGTGGGTCTGCAAGGCATCTACAAGCGTGCGATTTCCACGATCCAGCTCGACACGGGCGGCTCGCGCCCGGGCGGCGGCGGTCCCCGCGGCCCGCGGCCCGGCGGTCGGCCGGGCGGCCGCGAAGGCGGCGGCCACAGCCCGTACGGCTCGCATGGCGGCCCCCGCGAATCGCGTGGCGACGGCGGTGGCTACGGCTCGCGCGAGCCGCGTGAAGGTTACGGTTCCCGTGAACCGCGCGAGGGTTATGGCGCGCCGCGCGAGCCCCGCGAAGGCTATGGCTCCCCGCGCGAAAGCTACGGCGCACCGCGTGATGCCGGCGACGCATCGGGCAACACGTCGCCGTCCGACGCACGCGGCGGCAACGGGCCGGTGATCGTCACGCGCCGCCGGCGAATCGTGCCGGACGGCCAGTAAAACAAAAGGGCAAGCCAGGCGGCTTGCCCTTTTTTCTGGCGGATCGGCGCGGCATGTCGCCGCACCGGCCGTGCCGTGACCGCTCAGTGTGCCGTCGTCGGCAAACCTGCGTCGGCCTCCCGCTGCAGCGAACGCACCTGCTGCTGCAACGCGCGCAGTTGCGACTGAAGCGCCGCCTGTTGCGCCTGCAGCGCCGCCGTTTCGTTGCGGACGCTCTTCTGGCGATCCGCAACCGCCGCCTGCTGCTCGCGGGCGATCGAGATATCGGCCTGCAGACGCCGCGCCCGCTCCTGCGCGACTTCGATCTGCCGGTCCGTCTGCACCTTCTGCGACTCCAGCTTCGCCGCACGCAGCTCGTTGACGGACAGCCGTTCCGCCTGACGCGAGAAATCGCGATAGATCGCTTCCGCGCGCGCTTCGTCGTAAGTCTTGATCACGCGCCAGAACGCCTTCTGCTGGAACAGCGCGACGAAATAGGAACCGTCCTTCACGCTGAACAACTGGCTCGCGCCGTAGCTGCCGTTATAGCTGGTGCGCATTTCCGTCAGCGAATGCGCCTGGATCTGGCGCTGCAGTTCGTCAACCGTGCTCTGCCCCGTCGTCTCGCCTGCCTGCGGCTGTATCGAGGTTTGAACCTGTTGATCGATCACCGGAATCGCCGCCACCGGTGCCGACGCCTGCTGTACCGCCGGCGATGCATTGCCCGCCAATCCCTGCGCGAACGCGCCCTGCATGCCTCCCATCATCGCGAGCAACACCCACGCCCGCCCCAACCCCGTCATATGGCTCATGAATTTTGATTCCTGCCCGTGTCGTTGTAATTCAGCGCGATTTTATCGCATTAATTATTCGCTTTCGCGGGTCTCGGGCTCTTCGTCGAAGATCTGATATTTGCGCATCTTTTCCCACAGCACCTTCCGGCTGATGCCGAGCTGCTGCGCCGTATCCTGGCGTCGCCAGCCGTTTGCGTCGAGGGCCGCGATCACGCGGCTGCGCTCGTTCATGTCCCACTTGCTGCGGTCGACGAAGACCTCCGCCACGCTCTCCGCCGGCACCGGCTGCGCCGCATTGCGCGCATGCGCGACCAGCCGCTGGAGTCGCGCGGCGTCCCAGCCGCCCGTTTGCCGCACCGTCACGCCGACGCGCTCCGCAAGGTTGCGCAGTTCGCGCACATTGCCGGGGAAATAGCTGTCCGCCACCGCATCCGCGAGCCAGTAAGGCAGGTCGGACAGTTGCGCGAGCCGTTCGTCGCCCACCACCTCCGCGACGAACGACTTGAACAGCGCAATCTTGTCGACCGCGCCCCGCTCTTCCAGCGACGGAATGCTCAGTTCGATCACCGCGAGCCGGTAATAAAGATCCGCGCGGAACAGGCCTTCCTTCACGAGCTGCGGCAGCTTCTTGTTGCTGGCCGCGACGAGACGGAAATCGACCTTGATCGGCGTCGTCGCGCCGACCCGCAGCACGGCGCCGTCCTCGAGCACGCGCAACAGCTTGACCTGCTGATACAACGGCAGATCGCCGACTTCGTCGAGGAACAGCGTGCCGCCCGCCGCCTGCTCGAAATAGCCTTTATGCGCAACAACCGCGCCGGTAAACGAGCCTTTTGCGTGCCCGAAGAACAGCGATTCGAACAGGCCGTCCGGAATCGCACCGCAGTTGACCGGCACGAATTCGCCGTCGCGGTAGCGCGAATGCTTTTCGTGGAGTAATTGCGCGATGCGTTCCTTGCCGACGCCGGTTTCGCCGTGCAGCAGCACGTTGGTGTCGCAGTCGGCGAACATATCGACCTCGTGCAGCAGCGCCTGCATCGACTCCGAGTGCGCGACGAGTTCGGACGGCCGCAGCGTATCGGCCGCATGCGCGCGCAGCTGCGTGACGAGCTTGCCGATCATCCCGCGCAGCTCGGCGCACGTGAAGTCGAGCGGCAGGATGTGCGAATAGTCGGGCGGATACTGCGACGCGTCGTGGTCGCGCGCCGCGCCGACCCAGACGACCGGCATGCCGATGTTGGCCTGCCAGTCGCGCAGGAACGCCGCACCGGTCTCGATCATCGTCACGCTGATGATCGCGAGCGATGGCCGCAAGGCGGCGCGCTCCGGCGAGATTTCCGCATTGTCGGCGCGGATCACTTCGACGTCGAAGCTCGCCATGCAGCGGGCAACGCGGTCGACAATGTCCGCCTTGCCTTCCCAGACGTACAGGTCGAGTTCTGCGATTGCGGAGGGGGTTCTCATCGTTGATGCTTTCAATGAACGATTTGCGGGGCGTTGCAAGTCAGACTGTGTTGTATCACGGTCAGCTGGCCGATCTGCAATCCTAATGCCGTCAGCAATGGTGTCACCAGCGTATTGAGCAACGGATTGACTAGGCCGAGCAGCAACGGAATGAGCTGCCCCGTCAGCGGCTGAAGAATCACGGTCAGGATCGATAGATCAAGCCCCAAGACATTCAGCTGAAGCGACGGTAGATTCAACAGATTGGTCAGTTGTACGTTGAGTGTGTTGGTCGCCGTCGACGACGTGGTCCAGTTGGGCCCGGGAGACCACGCGGACGACGTACAAGCGCCGTTGCTCGGCTTGGTATTGCAGAACGAGTATTGCGAACTGTTCTGATAGACGATCCCCGTCCCGCTCAATGACAGGCTGGCGTTCAGCGCGCCAGGGGTCGAGGGCAATGGCGGCCCGCTGTAGATGGGCGTGCTGGCGCTACTCCCAACGTACGCGACGGGATTCGATACCGACAGGACGACTTGCAGAAGCGAAAAATTGCCGAGAATTCCCGACGCCGACAACTTCGCAACAGGAATCGTGCCGGAGCTGGACGCGCAGCTCGGGGAATTGAGGTCGAGCTTGCCTCCGGTATTTTGTCCGGCGCAAATCATCGCCACACCCGGCAACGCCCCGAACGTCGCAGTGCTCGATGCAGGGGTCGACTGGCAACTCGTACTAGCCAGCCACGCGCGGCCGGGACCACCCGCGATGATATAGAGCGGTAAATGCGGCCCGGAAAGCTGTATCGTCAACAGCGGCAACAAGGGGGGAATCTGTAGAGGCAGCGGATCCGCCAGCACCTGCACGTCTGCGTAAATCCCGATCTCCGCTTGCGACGCCTGTGTGCGCCAGATGCCGTTCACTTGTCCGGCCTCGCCGATCCCGATCGACGGCGGTGCCAGCACCTGCAATTGCAGGCTGTTGACTCGAACCAGCGACGACACCGCTGAAATGAGCGGGCAAAACGGACTGCCGGGGCAGTTGCCTTGGCCGACCGACACCGTCAGCGCGCTGTTGTATGCCCCGACCTCCGCCGTCGTCAGCAACAGTTGAAGCACATTGATGCTTGCGTTCGCGGCCGCTTCCGCATTGCTGCCCGAGTATTGAAGGAGACTTCCCAAAGAGATCTTGTTGGCATTGACGTTGGCGCCAACACCGTTCTTCAGCGCGGTGAGTACCGTGCCCACCGTGGTATTGCTGCCGACCGCGGTGGCGGTGAGGTTCAGGATATCCGCTACGGTCAGATCGAGACCGAGCAACTTCCCGACGCTGGCTGTATTCGACATTCCGGCCGTGCCGAGCTGCACCGCCGCATTCGCCAACTGCCCAAGCGTGACGTTTGCTCCGGCCAACGCCTGGTAACTCGCCAAGCCAACATTGACGTTGGTCGTGGAACCCAGCAATCCGGTGAGTAGCGGATCGAGTATCGCGGACGACGAAGTATTCAGGTTGGCAAGCGTCGAACCGACGCTAAACGTGTCGATCGCCGCCGCACGCGCGGTAGCCGTCGCGGACACCACCGCTTGCCGCCCGCTCAACTGATACAACAACCCCAGGAAGAAGTAGCTCACCTGCCGGTACGCCGTCACCTGCGCCGCATTCGCCGCGGCCGACGCCGGCGTCACATAGGCGGTCGACGGATCCCACCTCCCGCAACTGACGGCAATCTGGTCCCTTCCCGCCGTAGGATTTGCTGTTGCCGTGGCGCTTATCAGCGTAACCGTATAACCCTTGTCGTTGATGTTCGCGCTCGTGGTTACATTGTTCTTCGCATCGCTCAGGCAACCAGTCGGATCGCTCGACATCGGCTGCACCGCCGCCAACGCGGCCAGGTCCGCGACCCGCTGCAGATCCCGTTTCTGCAAATACAAATTCGCGATGTCGATGACCCCGAGCACGACGATCGCGACCGTGACCCAGAGCGCTGCCATGACCACGATGGAACCGCGTTGACGTCGCTTCCCCGGCCAGCGAGCACCCCGCCGCCGAGATCCATATGGTTGATCTACGCGCATCGTCATCTCGCTTACTGCGCGCCCTGCCCGCTACCCGACATGCCACCGGACGAGCTACCAAGTTGCGTGCTCATCGACTCGGGAATCTTGTTCTTGAACGAATCGAGATAGCGCTGATAAACGACCGATGCGACGTCGCCGAGCATCGGCTGCGTCGGTGCCGCTGCTCGATTGTCTCGTTGCATCGACAGCCACTCCTTCGTCGAACGGTCGACGTCGGATGCAGCCGGTGCCGTTCCCTGTTGCGCCTGTGCGGCTGCAGTACCCATCGCCACGCCCATGATCGCGCTCAACACCGCGACGCGGCCCGCAAGCGTGTTTCGATAATGTTTATTGTTCATGTCGTTCCCCGCCTGTCTGTTCATTGTGCAAACCGTTGCAGCAGCGGCACGGTCTGGTCATAGCCGAAATTGTTTGCCATCGGCGTGATCGGTGCGGCCGCGGAGCGCCGCGACACCACCGGCGGAGTCGCGACCGCACGCTGCTGCGCACGTGCCGCGGCAGCGATTTTTGCGGCATCGCCGACGATGTCCTTGCGGATATCCGTCGGAAGATGCTGCTGGTTCATCAGCCGCTGCGCGTCCTGGGTGCGCCCGGCAGCAAGCAGATACAGCGCGAGGTTGCTGACGATTTTCGGGTTGCGTTGATCCAGTTCCGCCGCCTTCATCAGCGGCACCCGCGCGCCGACCACGTCGCCATTACGCAATTTCGCATAGGCGAGATCGGACAGCAGCGACGCGTCGGTCGGCGCGAGTTCGGACGCCTGCGTCAATGCCTGAACTGCCTGACCGAAATCGCCGGCCGCACCGGCGATCAGCCCGAGCCCGCGGTAACCACGTGCGGCGAGCGGCGTCTTCAGCAACTGTGTGTATGCAGCCGCGCTCGCAGCCGGCTGGTCGGTCATGCGCAGTGCATCCGCGCGCAGCAAGATCGAGTCCGGCGACACGCCGTACGCCTTGTCGTATGCGTCGATGTGCGCAAGCGACGCGTAATAGAGACCCTGTGCCTGCATCCGCTGGATCAGACCGAGATACATCGCGGGCGTATCCGGCACCGCCTGTTTCTGGTCAGCCGCCTGGATCAGCGCCGCACGTTCGGTCTGTGCACCGACGCCGTACCCGCTTTCCTTGGTCGCACATGCGGCAAGGAGCAGCACCGCCATCGCCATACTTGCGTGCCTCGCCATCCTGCTTATCCGCTTCATCGTCGTTCCTTCCAACCATCAATGACGCGCCGACAGCGCATGCATCACCGCCAGAAACCCGGGCCCCGCCGTCACGATCAGCAGTGCGGGCAACAGCGTGAGGACCATGACACCTGTCATCTTCACGGTCAGTCGACCGATCCGCTCGCGCAGCATCGCGCGGCGCGTTTCGCGCAGCCGGTCGCCGAACTGCTTGAGCGGCTCCTGCACCGCGCCGCCGTGCTTGTCGACCTGCACCATCAACCGGGCAATCGCGCGCAAGTCCTCATTGTCGAACCCGCCGGACAACCGCTGCATCGATTGGTCGCGCGTGCGGCCCGCCGCAAACTGACGCTGCGCGATTCCAACCTCGGACGACAGCACCGGCATCATCCCGCGGAAATCGTTCGTCACGACCTGCAGGCTTTGATCCAGCGACAATCCCACGCCCTGCAACAGGCGCAGCATGTCGACGAGTAAAGGCAGTTCATCGACGACGCTCTGGCGCCGTGCCGCTGCACGACGGCGCACATAGAGTTTCGGCAGCATGAAGCCAAACCCGAATGCGGCGAACATGCCGATCGTCCAGTGTCCGCCTTTCATTCGTCCACTCGCGACTACCGCGAAAAGCACCGGCACCGCGATCCCGCAAGCGATCCGTGCAATCAGAAACAGCCCGCGCGTGCGCGTGTCGACGTAACCGCATTGCTCGAGAAGACGACGATCCTCTTCCGCGACGATGTGCTTGCCGAAACCGGTATCGAGCCAGCGCATCCCCGCCGCAGACAATCGTGCGAGCATTCGCTCGATGCGCTGCTGGCCACGCATGTCCGGTCTCGCTTCCGTACGTTCTTCCGTCGAGGTCCGTAGCTTGGCCGCTTCGAGTGCTGCCATACGCTGGTCGAGCGCCGCGGCCAGCGCGCGTTGGGCACGCGACGCGGCCCTCGCACGCAGCAACGCGATCATTCCAAGCAAGAGCACGCCCAGCGCGCCGAGCGCCAGAGCAATCGAGCCGATCTGAGTTGCCGTCATCGCATCACCTGAGTCGAGCCATTCGATACAGCCACACGCTCCCGGCAACCTGCATCAGGAACGCGAAGACAAGGAACGTGCGTCCGTTCGGATCAATCCACATGCCTTCCAGATACTTCGGATTGGTCATCACGACAAAACTGCCGATCGCGATCGGCAGCATCATGAGCACGAACGCCGACAACCGCGTCTCCGCCGACATCGCCGCCAGTTCGCGCTCCGCCTGCTCGAGGTCGCGCATGAACACGGCCATGCGCTCGAGCATCACGTCCGCACGGCCGCCATATTTGACCGACAATCGCAGCACGGATCCGAGAAGTTCGAATTCCTTCGTCCGGTAGATCTTCGCGATATGAAGCATCGCGCGATCGATCTCGACACCTGTGCGCAACATCCGGGACACGTGGTCGAGACACCCCCGCAGCGGCTCCTCCGTCGTCAGCAGCGCTGCCTGGAATGCGGCCGGCACGCTGTTGCCGAGCGTCACCAGTCGCACGATCCCGTCGAGAAACGATGGAATCTGCCGGACGATTTTCAGTCGACGCCGCTGGATGCGCGATGTGAGCCAGATGCCGAAAATCGCGCTCCCGCAGACAAGCGCAGCGAAACACGCGAGCACGCCGCCGCGGCTGCCCGCGATTGCCGCAACCGTCACGAGAGCCGCCAGCGCGACGATCGCCTTGCCGCGTGCCCCTTCGATCCCGGCACGGTTCACGAGGTCGGTCAGATACTCCGTCGCCATCGCAAGCCAGTGCACCCAGAAAGCACCGGATGCCGCATTGCGCGCGCCACTGGATGACGACACGGCACGCGGCGCCGCGGATGCTGCCGGTCTTGCAGCCGGTGCCGCCGCGCGTGCGCCGGGCTCCAATCGACTGTCGATGAAGCGCTTCGCATCAGTCCGCACGCGCCGGGTTTCCGCATGTCGCCACAGCAACAGTGCCGATGCCACGCACAGCATCGCGACCGCGAGCATCCAGATCGTCGCGCTATACATTGAAGCCCCCGCCGCGACCGAAACCGCCGCCGCCAAAGCCGCCGCCGAACCCGCCCAGGCTGCTGTTCGTCAGCGTCTGGCGGAAACGCGCGAGCTTCGGCGAATGCGGATGAATGCCCAGCGACTCCCAATGATCGACTTCCTCGCCCTCCGGCGTGACGCGCGCTTCGTAGCGATACAGCTCCTGCGTCGCGATGATGTTGTCGGACAGCCCAGTCACCTCGGTGATCGACAGAATCCGGCGGCGCCCATTCGACAGGCGTCCGATCTGCACGATGAAGTCGATCGCGTTCGCGATCTGGCGACGCAGGCTCGATTCGGTCCCCTGGAAGCCCGCGAAGCCGGCGAGCATCTCGAGACGGTACAGGCACTCGCGCGGCGAACTCGCGTGCACGGTGCCCATCGAGCCGTCGTGGCCCGTGTTCATGGCCTGAAGCATTTCGAGCACTTCACCGCCGCGCACTTCGCCGACGATGATCCGGTCCGGACGCATCCGCAGCGTATTGCGCAACAGATCGCGAATCGTCACGACGCCACTACCGTCGAACCCGCCCGGCCGGCTTTCGAGCCGCACGACGTGCGGGTGGTTCAGCGACAGTTCCGCCGTATCCTCGATCGTCACGACACGCTCGGCCTCCGGAATGTGGAACGCGAGCGCATTGAGCAGCGACGTCTTGCCCGAGCTCGTGCCGCCCGACACGAGCACGTTGCAGCGGGCCTCGACCGCCGCCTCGAGCAATGCACCGATCTCTTCGTTGTACGTGCCGTTACCGAGCAGGTCCGAGGGCTTGAGCGGGTCCTTGCGGAATTTCCGGATCGACACGATCGGGCCGTCGATCGACAGCGGCTCGATCACGACGTTCACGCGGCCGCCGTCGGGCAGTCGCGCGTCGACCATCGGGTTCGATTCATCGAGACGGCGCCCGATCGGCGCGAGGATCCGGCGCACGATTCGCAACAAATGCGCGTTGTCGGTGAAGCGCACCGGCAGCTTCGCTAGGATCCCGTGACGCGACACGTACACGTCGTTGTAGCCGTTGATCAGGATGTCCTCGACCGCCGGATCCGCGAGCAGATCCTCGATCGGCCCGAAGCCCGCGAGTTCCTTCGTCAGCGCTTCCGCAATCGCACGCACCTCGTTCTCGTTGAGCGGAATGCGGCGCAGGCGCACGAAGCTGTCGATCTCGAGATCGACGAACTGATTGATCGCCTGGCGCGACCATCGGCCGAACTCGGCGCCCAGCTCCTCGATACGCGTCAGCAGGTGCTCGTGCGCGGCATTCTTGATGTCGTGAAATTGCTGCGTCTGGGAGAACGGCGCTGCGCCGTCGGCAAATTGAATGTCGTGTGCCATCGGTTACGACCGCTTGGACGAAGGTTGAATGAAACGTTTGAGCGCGGACAGGCCGGGCGCCGCGCGCGACGCGCCCGCCATGCCCGACACGCCGGGCAACCGCGCGGCGAGGGATTCGAGTGCGCGCACGTAAGGATCACGCTCTGCCGCATCGACGATGAGCCGCCCCTGGTTCGCCGCATGGCCGATCGCGACGCGGCGCGCGGGCAAGCTGCCGACCAGCGACAACCCGAGACGCTCGGCGATCTGTCCGGGCATCAGGCCCAGCGCGGAATCGTACTGGTTGACCACGAGCTTGACGCGATCCGTATCGACGCCCCCATCGCGCAACCCGGTGATCAGGTCGACGGCCGAAACGATCGATGCGACGCCTTGATCGCAGACCAGCCACGCCTCGTCGGCCGATGCGGCGATCTGCGTGACGAACTCGCGATTCGAGAACCCGCCGAGATCGACGACCTGCTGGTCGAAGAACGCGCGAAGGCGATTCAGCAAACCGATGCATGACGCATAGGACACATCGCGCAACGCGCCCAGGTCCGGCGGCAGCGTCGTCAGCGCGACACCGCTCTGATGCCTCGTGAGTGCGGTGTTCACGAACGTGCGGTCGATGCGGCGCAGGTTCTGCACCGCATCGATGAAATGAAATTCGCAACGTGTGTTCAGAAACAGCGCGCCGTCGCCGGCCGGCAACCCCAGGTCGATCAGCGCGGTCTGGCGGCCGGCCGGCGCACCGCCGTCCGTGCCCGCCGCACCCGGCCCGAGTGCCCGCTTCTGAAGCCAGACCGCGAGGTTCGCTGCGAGCGTGCTGACCCCCATGCCCGCGCGCGCGCCGAGCAACGTGACGACCTTGCCGTGACGGCTCGTCGGCTCGCCGACGTGGGACAGCAATCCACGTGTCGTCCGCAGTGCATCCTCGGCCGATGCCGACACGTCGATGAAATCGCGCACGCCCGCGCGCAGTGCGGCAAGCGTGCTCTCCGGCTGGGTGAGCGAGCCCAGCGCGACGATCGGCAACCCCGGATGTGCCGCGCGTACCGTGGCCGCAGCGACGCTCGCCACTTCGCTGCGTTCGGAGAAATCGATGAACACGAGCGCCGGATTGAGCCCCGTGATGCGCTGCGCAAGCACGCCCGGCTCCAGCGACGCGGCCTCGACCGCACCGGCCGACACCAGCGTATCGGCCAGCCAGCGCACATGCGCTTCCTTTGTCGATGCGCAAACGAAGTAGTCGGTCACGGCGGGTTCACACAACGATTGGGTTCGTGCATTCATGTCGAACACCCCCGATTACGCAAGGCGTAGCAATGTGCCACGACGCGCAATGCCTCAGATTCATTTCGAAAACCCCGGTGCCGCATCCGGCGATGCCGCACCGCCCAGGTAGGATCGCCATACCGGCCCGTCGCGCTGCTCGGACAATTCGCCGGGCGTCGCAGGCAGCACCGCCCCCTTCGCAATCGGTGCGACGAGATGCGGTGTCACGATGATCAGCAATTCCTTGTCGTTCTGCTGGTAGTTCAGGTTCTTGAAGAACGTGCCGATGATCGGCAGGTCGCCGAGCAGCGGCACCTTGCTCACGTTCGACATCGTCTGGCGATCGATCAGGCCGCCGATCACGAAACTCTCGCCATCGCCGAGTTCGACCGTCGTATCGGCACGACGCGTCGTGATGCCCGGCACGGCGACACCGCTGATCGTCACGCTGTTCACGAAATCGAGCTGGCTCGATTCCGGCGCGACCTTCAGCGCGATCCGGCTCGGGCTCAGCACCGTCGGAGTCAGCGACAGTCCCACACCGTATTGTTTCCACTGGATCGCGGTCGAGCCAAGCCCCTGCGGCGACGGAACCGGGATCTCGCCGCCGGCGAGGAAGCTGGCGCTCTGGCCGGACAGCGCGACGAGCGTCGGCTCGGCGAGCACGCGCGCCAGATTGTTCGCTTCGAGCAGCGACAGGTCGGCGAAGATGCCGCGGCCCGCTGCATTCACGACCAGGTTGAATGCAGACGCAACCGGTGCGCCGAGCGTCGGAATATACCCGGCCGTACCCGGGCCCGACGCGCCGTTATACGACTGCACGCCGCCCGGCGAAAACGAGCCGAACGAAAAGCCGTTGCTCTGCTTGAAGAAGTTGAAGCCGACCTGCTTGAGCACCGAGCGGCTGAATTCCACCACTCGCACGTCGACCTGCACGACATTCTTGCCGGCCAGCGTCGAACGATCGATCACCGTGCCTTTCGGGCTCATGTTCTTGGCGACCGCCACGGCACGTTCATGCGCATCGAGCGATGCCGACGTTCCCCGCAGCACCGACGTCCCGCCGTATGCCTTCACCTGCGGCGTCGAACCGTCGAGCACCGCTTGCGCAGCAGCATCGACGACTTCGACGCTCCACACCGTCGGCTCGTCGTGACCGCGCTCCCATAACATCACGTTCGTTGTACCCGGCGCTTTCGCAGTCAGCAGCACGGAACCGGTACGACTGCCCTTCATGATCAACACGTCGGCGATCGCGGGATCGCCGACTGCGACACGCTGCAGCGCACGACCTGCAGAAATCTGCCGCTGCGCGCCGACCGCGAGTTCAATCGTGCCGCTCGCGCTTGCAGTTGATGCGAACGTCAAGGTCCAGAGAGCAATCGCGAATGCAGTCAGTATGTTTTTCATTGTTTGTTGGGCCGTCGCACGGCCTTTACTTGTCGTCGCAGATATCGATGGCCACCGATGTTGTTCAATATGCAACCGTTTCCGAGCGGCCGCCGCGGATCAGCTCGATGCTGCCGCCGCCACTACCGCCTCCGACGGATCGCCCTGCCGGCGGCAAGCGCGATGGCAGCGGCGGCACATTTACGTTGGCCACCGCAGTCCTCGACGTACCGGACAGCTGTTGCAGCGATACGCCGGCCGCGGCAAGCGCCGACGGCGACAACTTGTTGTCCGTACGCACCGCCACCGTCTGCATCGCAAGCTCGTCGTCGCGCGGATTGCGCAGTGCGAGCGTCAGCCGACCGCTCGCCTCGCCGAGCGTGAGTGCATCGACCTGCGCCGTCGGCACCGCGAGCACCGCGATGCGCGTATTGCTCGGCTGGCCGTTATTGCCGTTCGTGTTGCTGCCGCTGTCGCGCTCCGGCGTCGCGTCGCCGAACGACAGCACGCGCACCTTCGACATCAGGAGCCGCGCTTGTGTCTGCGAGACTTCGCCGTCGAGCATCCCGCCGCCCGCCTCACGCTTCAGGTTCACGAAGACGTCGACGAAGTTGCCGGGCCGCAGGCGATTGCCGACCGCATTGGTCTCGTCGACACGAACCGCAATCGCGCGCTCGCCCGGCTGCACGTCCTCGGCAAGCCCCGACACCAGTGCGTCCGACACAACCGGTGCCGACGCCGGGATGTCTCTCACCGGAACGCGACCGACCAGGGCGGCCGGATCGGAAAACGCACCTGCCGGCGCAGGAGCAACTGGTTGAACCCTCAACGCATCGGCGGCAATCGGCTGCCCCATCGGCAGCGCGCGCGTCGCGATAACCACTGACACCGGGCTCGCAGCGACAGCCTGTTGCACGGGGATGGGACTAGGCGTACTGCGCCCAAGCATCCAAGCGTAGATTCCAAGCAGAACAGCGATCGCAATCAGCAACCCCGCGATGATTTTTGTCAGATTGTTGGCCATGTTGATATGGGAATGCCGGAATCAGGTTCAAGAGCGTGATGACGATCGGGCGACTCGATTAAATAGGATTGCGATTCAGAGCATGCTTGGCTGAACTTGCACGGTCGCACTACTCTGCAGCTGCGGCGCAGTGAACAGGAATATCCACGGGATCAGCGGATTCGCCGCGTATGAATAGGTCGTTGTCACCATCACGTTGAATGCGGCGGTGGACGTCGATGTGAATGTCCCGCCGCAGGTCACGCCGGGCGTCGACGTGGGCGACGGTACCGAAGTGGACACCTGCGCGGCGAAACTGACGTTCTTCGACCACGGTGCGCCGCCCAACGCTTGCGTCACGGCATTTCGCGCATTGACCTGCAGGCGGTCGCACGGCGCCGACGTGTAGTTCAACGCAGCGCGCGCGCCTTCGGATGCCGCGAATGTCAGGCTTTGCTGGATGATGAACACCATCCCGAACGTGACGATCGCGTAGAAAATCAGGAAGAACAAAGGAAAGACGACAGCGAACTCAACCGCCGCCACTCCTCGTTGCCACCGCCATGCGGACGGCTGGCGCGCTTGCGTCCCCCGAGCCATCACATTCCCCTCACATACATAAGATGCAGAAGCCAAACAGCCGCGGGTATAACGAGAAAGGCCGCATAGGGCGTCGCGCGACGGCCGCCGAGCGTCATTGTGGGCATCGTGCGCTTGTACAGCAGGGAAACAGACGTCCGCGACAGCAGCATTAACCAAAGCGCGTGCAGCCCCCCGGCGAGACTCGCGACAACCCAAAGCCACAACAATGCTTGCGCACCACACCATGCACCCAGTACGGCGAATACCTTAACGTCGGCCGCGCCCATGACGCGCAATGCGAACAAGGGCGAAAAGCAAATCAGCCCTACGACCGCGCCTGCCAATGATTGAGAGAGGGAAATTCCAAACGGATTTCCGGAGATCGTCGCGCCCACCAGTGCGGCCACCAAACCGAAAATGACGAGTGAATTTCGAATGCGCCGAAGACGGATATCACTGGCCGCGACAAATACCGCCCAGCCCAGGAATGTCCCGCAGAAAATAAGACGTACCATCACGCCGCGATCGATCCCGGCCAGATCGGCGGGCGAACAACTAATGCAGTCCGCCCGCTGCCCAGCCGCAAGATGATTTCCGGAACCCGCGCCCTCTCACCCGCCGCGATTAACTCGAAGCAGCCGCGGTCCAGCACGTGCTACTCGGCGCCGAGACACAGGTACCAATTTTTGAGAAGGTACTGCTGAGATTGGACCCCACCGAGGAGGCGCCAGCGATGATGGCAACAGCAATCAGACCCGCAATCAGCCCATACTCGATCGCGGTAACCCCGTCTTCTTCCTTGAGGAAGCGCTTGATGAGTGCTTTCATTTTTTAATTCCTCGTGCCTGTATGTACGTTTTTTGGCCTTTTATACGTTGTAGTTCCCGTATATCTGGCCCTTGCCCCGCGTCGTTCGCTACAACTAAGTAACGACAACCGGATGCGCTTTCTTTATATGTCACCCCGAGGGGTATGTATCACAATTTGATGCAAGTTAACATTCGCGATAGTGACCCTCCTCGAACGTCGTGTACCGAGCTGTACATTTCCTTACACCTGCTCCGGATTCTATATCCGATCGTATTTAACTTCCAACCTCTTTTAAGACCGGATCGAAAAAACTTTCCGGGAGCACAGCCGTATTTGTACGGCGTTTCGGTACGACTTACACATAGGACTTACGATAGGTTAGATGTGCACACCTAATCCACCAGTAAAACAGCCGGAGCGCCCGCCAGGCCTGCACGCCCGCCCACGTTACGCCGCACGCGTAACGCCAATGTTGTGACGTTACGTTACGAAACGGCCGAAACCGTTCTCATTCGACCGTTCTTAAACAGATTCAACAATCTTTCAGTTTGCCTAAATCCCTTTTCCGACAAGGAATTGCCCCGTTTAAAACCAATCGTCGAACCGTCGGCCATCGAAATGGCACGACAGTTGCAGAGTAATCCCCGCATCACTCAACACAACATCAGCTTCAATGCGAGGACGAAATGGACATTCAGGTTATCCCTCATGGCACGCTCCGGACGACTATGATCGCGGCCACCGTGGCAGCCATGCTTTCCCTCTCTGCGTGCGGCGGCTCCGGTTCCATCAGCAAGGGGCTCAGCGGCGGTTCCAGCTCGGGCGGTGGCGACTCCGTCTCGACGTCGGGCGGCGGCACCTCGGGCGGCACGTCCGGTTCGACGAGCGGCAGCACGTCGGGCGGCACCAGCGGCTCGACCAGTGGCAGCACGAGCGGCTCGACGAGCGGCAGCACCAGCGGCACGACGAGCGGCACGACGAGCGGAACGTCCAGCGGAACGAGCGGCACCTCCGGTGTGTCGTCGAACGCAGTGGGTCAGGTCCTCGCAAGCGGCAGCAATCTCGTCACCAATCTCGGTGGCACCGTGTCAAACCTCGGCGGCGTCGTCGCCGGCCAGTCGTTGCCCGGCGTCAACCCGGCCACGACGCAAGCGGCGGGCGGCATCATCCAGAACGTCGGCGGCGCGGTCACTGCACTCGGCAATGGCCTCGGCAACGGCCTCGGCCAGCTCGGCGCAACGAAAGACCCGGTCGGCGTCACGGTCGCCAGCACCGGCGGCGTGGTGAACCAGCTCGGCGGCGCAGTCACGCAGACCGGCAACCTGGTCACGAGCCTCGGCAGTGGCCCGTTGTCGCCACTCGCTCCCGTCACCGGCGCCGTCGGCGGCCTCGTGACGCAGGTCGGCAACGCGGTTTCGAACGGTGGCACCACGCTGTCCAACGTGCTGTCGACCGGCCCGATCCAGCAGGTCACGCAGACGGTCAGCTCGGCGATCACGCCGATCACGACGATGGTCGGTCAGACGACGCAGACGATCGGGACGGCCACCGGCCTCGGCGCCCCGGTCAACACGCTGCTCGGCACGATCGGCAACGGCCTGAACCAGGCCGGCGCGGTGATTGCGTCGACGGGCGGCAATCCCGTCACGACCGGCCTCGGCAGCACTGTCTCGTCGACCGGCAATACCGTGAAGGCCGTCGGCGGCCTGCTCACGGGCGCCACCGGCGGCGCGACCAACCCGCTCGCGCCGCTCACGGGCCTGCTCACGACCGTCACCGGCACGCTCGGCGGCGCAACGGGCGGTACGAGCGGCGGCCCGCTCGCTCCGGTCACCGGCCTCGTCTCCACCGTCACCGGCGCACTCGGCGGCGCAACGGGTGGCACGAGCGGCGGTCCGCTCGCTCCGGTCACCGGCCTCGTCTCCACGGTTACCGGCGCGCTCGGCGGCGCAACGGGCGGCGCGGGCGGCAGCAACCCGCTCGCTCCCGTGACGGGCGCCGTGTCCGCGGTCACCAGCACGGTCGGTGCCCCGGCACTGAGCGGCACCACGGGCGCCGTCACGAATTCGGGCTCGGGCTCGAACCCGCTCGCGCCTGTCACGTCGCTGCTCGGCGGCCTGCTCGGCGGCACGCACGGCAAGTAATCGAACATCCATTCATCGACAAGACAGCGAGGAGTCCATCATGTCCCAGCAACGTTCCATCACGTCGGCCGCCCTGCGCCAATGGCGCGCGCCCCTCACCGCTTTCGCCGCAGCGTGCCTGCTGGCCGCCTGCGGCGGCAACAGCGTCAGCACGCCGCCGACGAGCAGCAATGCCGGCAGCAGCAGCGGCACGAGCGGCACCAGTGGTACGAGCGGCACCAGCGGCTCGTCCACCGGCACCAAGGGCGCTGTCAGCACGATAGGCCAGACGGCAACCGACCTCGGCAGCACGGTCGGCAACATCAGCGTGCCCGGCCTCGGCGACGGCGTGACGAAGGGTGTCGGCAGCACCGTCTCGAGCACCGGCACGATCATCAACGCGGCTGCCGATGCGTTGAGCAACGGGCTGGGACAGACCGGCTCGATCAAGGATCCCGTCGGCACGACGGTCGCCGGCCTCGGGAACGTCGTGGGCGCGACGAGCAACACCGTGTCCGGACTGAGTTCGACGGTCAAGGCGCTCGGCACGGGTCCGCTCGCGCCGCTCGCCCCTGTCACGACGCCGGTCGGAACCGTGCTCGACACGGTTGCCAACGGCCTGTCGGCAGCCGGCACGACGATCGGTTCGACGCTGTCGTCGGGTGCCGTGCAGCAGGTTACGCAACCGCTCAGCTCGGCGATCACGCCGCTGGTGATTACCGCAGGCCAGGTCACGCAACAGGTCGGCACGACCACCGGCCTCGGGCAGCCCGTGTCGGGCCTGCTCGGTCAGGTCGGCGGTGCAATCAGCTCGGCGGGCACGAAGGTCGCAAGCACGTCTAACCAGCCGCTCGTCGGCGACGTCGGCCAGCTCGTCACCGCGGTCGGCAACACCGTGACCAACGCGGGCGGCCTCGTGAACCCGAACGGTCCGAACGGCGCGGCACCGATCCCCGGCCTGCTCACCAGCCTCGTCGGCGGCTCGACGGCTACGGTCCAGAACGGCACGTCGTCGGGTTCCGGCTCGACGAACCCGCTCGGCGGCCTGCTGTCCGGCCTCGGCTCGACGCCGCTCGGTTCGCTCACGGGTGCGGTCGGCGGCGCAACGGGCAGCTCGGGCAGCAATCCGCTCGCGCCCGTCACGGGCCTCGTGTCGACGGTCACGGGCACGCTGGGCGGCGCAACGGGTGGTGCAGGCGGGGCAAACCCTCTCGCGCCCGTCACCGGTTTGCTGAATACTGTCACCGGAACAGTCGGCGGTGCAGCGGGAACCGGGGGTTCGTCGAGCCCGCTCGCACCAGTCACGTCGCTGGTCGGCAGCGTGACGGGTGCGGCATCGTCGGGCAGTTCGACGGGTCTGCTGGCACCGGTCACGGGGCTGCTGGGCACGCTGGGTAGCGTCGGCAAGTAAGGAGGACGATCGCGCCTTTGCAGCCGGAGCAGGAGGCGCGGCCGTACCAATACAACCGGCAATGCGGCACGCGGCGCGCGACACCCTGGTGTCGCGCGCCCGCATTAGAAAGAAGATGAAAAGCAAGGCCTACGAGGAAGAACAATGAAATCCAGACTCGACAGATGGATGATGCTGCTCGCTATCGCGGCAGCAGGCACGGCACATGCACAAACGCGCGCGGCAGGTAACCCGCTCGACTCCCTCCCCCAGATCAACGCACCGCAGAAAGGCCCGAGCGTCACCGTGCAGGTCGCGCCGCAGGCACCGCAACTGCAGGAACTGCTGTCGCGGCACCTGACGCCGACGACGTTCCAGGTGGAAGGCGTGAAGTCGGTGCCGTTCGACGAGATCTCGCGTCGCTTCACGCCCCTCGTCGGCAAGGACATCACGATCGGCGAGCTGATCGAAACCGCCAACGGCGTGACCAAGCTGTACCAGGATCGCGGCTATGCGCTGTCGTTCGCGTTCATTCCCGCGCAGACGTTCGAGAACGGCGTCGTGCGCGTCACGGTCGTCGAAGGCTATGTGTCGGACGTCAAGGTGACCGGCAAGCCCGGCGCGATGGAATCGAAGATCCGCGCGATCGCCGCGCACATCACGGCCGATCGCCCGCTGCGCCGCGCGACGTTCGAACGCTACGTGAACACGTTCGGCCTCCTGCCCGGCGTGTCGGTGAAGGCCAATGTGCCGCCGCCGCAGACGACCGACGGCGCAACGACGCTCGAACTGGCCGTCGACCGCAAGGCATTCAACATCAGCACCGGCATCGATTTCAATCACCCGGGCGTGCAGGGGCTCATCACCGCAACGGAGAACGGCCTCACGTCGTTCGGCGAGCAATTGAGCATTTCCGCGCTGGTGCCGCCCGGACGCGACAAGCAGACCTACGTCGCATTCAGCGGCGCCGTGCCGGTCGGCAGCAGCGGCCTGGTCACGCGCCTCGACGCCAGCACGTATCGCGGCAAGCCGACCGACAACCCGGGCCTGCCGTCGACCGTCGAGCGCACCGTCAAGAACGAGAAGCTCGGTCTTTCGGCATCCTATCCGTTGCTGCTGAACAACCAGCGCAGCCTGCTCGGCACCGTGTCGGGCTATGCGTCGCACAACGAAGACCGCTACCAGAACAAGATCAGCGGCAACAGCATCGATACACGCTCGCAGGTCCGCGTGCTGCAGATGCAGCTCGACTACACGAGCGTATCGGCCAAGCAGGTACAGAAGCTGAGCGTGAACGTCGCGAAGGGCTTCAACATTCTCGGCGCGTCGAAATCGCAGGACATCACGATCGGCTCGAACACGACGTCGGTGGACAGCCCGATCTCGCTGACGTTCGTGCGCACCGGCGCGACCTTCACGCAGACCAACGAATGGCCGTTCAAGATCGGCACGTCGGTCTCGCTGACCGGCCAGTACAGCCCCGACTCGCTGCCGACGTCGGAGCAGATCTCGTTCGGTTCGACACGCTATGCCCTCGGCTACCAGCCCGGCGAAACGTCGGGCGATTCGGGCTGGGGAATGTCGCTGGAGGTCAACCGCGGGTTCACGCCGGGCTGGACGTACATGAAATCGATCACGCCGTACATCGCGTACGACATGGCGCGCGTGTATCTGCATACCGGCACGCCGTCGCCGAGCCGCCTGTCGTCGGTCGGTATCGGCGTGCGGTTTACCGACAGCCGCTACTACAGTCTCGACCTGAACATCGCGAAGCCGGTCGGCGATGCACCGGTTGAAAGCGCATCGCGCAGCCCGCGCGTGAATGCCGCGTTCTCGTATCAGCTCAACTGATCGGTCACCAAACAGCCTGCGTCTCGCGGGCCGTTTGGATTAGAACCCCCTCTATCAAACGCAGCGTGCGGTTTCACGTATTCTGGCAAAGCTCGCAACATGCCACCGCCCCATGCAGACGGTCGTGCGGGCACATCGAACACGACATGAAACAAGGAGGAAGACGATGATTCAACTGACCCGCCCGTTGCGCGCGCTGGCCGTCGCAAGCGCCCTGCTCGCTTGCGCCGCCCCAACCTTCGCCCAGGCCGACAGCCCCGTCGGCATGTGGCAAACGATCGACGACAACACGCATCAGCCGAAGGCGCTCGTACAGATCGCCGACGACGGCGAAGGCTCGCTGTCGGGCAAAGTCGTCAAGGGCCTCGGCGCCAATGACACGCCCGATCGCCGCTGCACCGCATGCACGGACGAGCGCAAAGATCAGCTCATCAAGGGCATGACGATCATCAAGGCGATGAAGAAGGACGGCGATCACTGGGACGGCGGCAACATTCTCGACCCGGAGAACGGCAAGGTCTACAAGTGCAAGATGTCGCTCGAAGACGGCGGCCAGAAGCTCGTCGTGCGCGGCTATATCGGCGTATCGCTGCTCGGCCGGTCACAGACCTGGGTTCGCGCACAATGACGCAACGCGCGTCGACACGCTCGACGCGATAAAAAAATCGGCCTGCGACGACGTCGTCAGGCCGATTTTGTTTTGACGCCGACGTGCATGAAACCGATCGACATCACGCTGCGCGCTTCAGCGCATCCGCCGTGTAGCTGCGCGGTGCGCGATAGACCGGCGCCACGGCACTGCGCACAGCTGCCGCCTTCGATTGCGCGTGCTTGCGCATCCGCGTGGCCAGCTGGTCGCACAGATTCGCGCCTGCGTCGCCATATAACGCATGCATCACCTGCCGCAGCGTGCCGGTCTCGTGCCAGACCTTGAAACGGCGGTGGCAGGTTTGGTACGAAGGGTAACGACGCGGCATCGCGGACCAGGTCGCGCCGCTATAAATGACCCACAGCACGCCGTTCAGGACGGCGCGTGTGTTGGCCAGTGGTCGGCCGCGCAACTCGGTGCGCGGCTGCATTTCGGGAAAAAACGGCGCGACGCAGCGCCACTCATGGTCGGTCAGATCGCGGTACGGTGTCATGGATATCTCCAGCCTTGGGAACCATGACACAACGATATCGGCTGACCTCGACCGTGAACATAAGACAAGTCCGAAAATACCCGGAGATTGCGGGAATTTGACCGGAATTGACCTTTGAAGCCCGGCGCTCGCTGGCAACCGCGATCAGGTCAGCGAAGTATCGACGATGCGACGCGGCGTTTCGAGGTATTCCTTCGACTGCATCTCGACGATCCGCGACACCGTGCGCGTGAACTCGTTCGCCATCGGCCCTTCGACGTACAACTGCTCCGCCGGCACCGCCGCGGACATCAGCAGCTTGACCTTGTGGTCGTACAGCACGTCGATGAGCCAGGTGAAGCGTCGCGCCTCGGACGCCATCCGCGGCGACATCTGCGGCACTTCCGACAGCACGATCGCATGGAAGCGGCTGGCAAGCTCGAGATAGTCGTTCTGTGAACGCGGGCCGCCGCACAGCGTCGCGAAGTCGAACCAGACGACCCCGTCGGCCTTGCGCAGCGCCTTCAACTCGCGCTTCTCGATATGCAGGAGCGGGCTTTCGTCCGGCACTGCGGCGAGCTTCGCGAACGCATGACGCAATTCGCGATCGGCGTCCGCGCCGAGCGGCGTGTGGTACATCTGCACCTGCGCCAGCGTGCGCTGACGATAGTCGACGCCCGCGTCGACGTTCAGCACGTCGAGCTTTTGCTTGATCAGCGCGATCGCCGGCAGCATGCGGTCGCGATGCAGGCCATCGGGATACAGATCGTCGGGATCGTAGTTGGACGTCATCACGAACTGCACGCCGTTGTTGAAGAGGCGATCGAGCAGCCGGTACAGGATCATCGCGTCCGCGATGTCCGACACGTGGAATTCGTCGAAACAGATCAGCCGGTAGCGCTTCGCGATGCGCCGCGCGAGCTCGTCGAGCGGATCGGCCTGCCCTTTCAGCTCCTCGAGTTCGCGGTGGACTTCACGCATGAATTCGTGGAAATGCAGGCGCGTCTTGCGCTGCACGGGCACCACCGCATAGAAGCTGTCCATCAGGAAGCTCTTGCCGCGGCCGACGCCGCCCCACATGTAGACGCCGCGCGGGAGGTCCGGATGATTGATGAGCTTCTTGAACGCGTTCGAGCGACGCGCCTTGTACTCGACCCACTCGTCGAAACAGCGCTGCAGGCGATCGACGGCCGCGCGCTGGGCGGGATCGGACTGATAGCCGCGCGTGGTCAGTTCGCGCGTGTAGTATTCGGTGACGTTCATCGGGCAAACCGGAAAGAACGAAGGCGAGCGGGAAACCCCGCCCGCCTTCGTCATGAGACTGCTGCACCGGCCAATGGCCGGCCGGCGCTATACCGCGCTCAGCTGTTCAGCGAGCGCTTGTCGACGGCGAGCGCCGCTTCGCGCATCACTTCCGACATCGACGGGTGCGGATGGCAGATGCGGGCGATGTCTTCCGACGCCGCCTTGAACTCCATCGCCACCACGGCTTCCGCAATCAGGTCCGACGCGTTTGCGGCGATCACGTGCACGCCGAGCAGTTCGTCGGTCTTCGCGTCCGCGATCATCTTCACGAAACCGTCCGGCGCGTTCATGCCGAGCGCGCGGCCGTTGATCGAGAACGGGAACTTGCCCGACTTGATCTCGCGGCCTTCGGCCTTCAGCTGCTGTTCCGTCTTGCCGACCCATGCGATTTCCGGGTACGTGTAGATCACCCACGGAATGCAGTTGTAGTCGATGTGCGGCTTCTGGCCGTCGATCACTTCCGCGACCAGCACGCCTTCGTCTTCCGCCTTGTGCGCGAGCATCGGGCCACGCACCACGTCGCCGATCGCGTAGACGTTCGGCACCGCGGTACGGCAGTGGTCGTCCACGTCGATGAAGCCACGCTCGTTCGCCTTCAGGCCGATTGCCTCGAGGCCGAGGTTGTCGGTGTTCGGCACACGGCCGACCGACACGATCAGGCGGTCGGCGTCGAGCGTCTGCGCGTTGCCGTCCTTGTCCGTGTAAGCGATCGACACGCCGTCGGCGGTCGTCTTCACTTCGCCGATCTTCACGCCGAGATGGATGTCGAGGCCCTGCTTCTTGAACAGCTTGGCCGCTTCCTTCGCGAGCGCTTCATCGGCTGCACCGAGGAATGCCGGCAGCGCTTCGAGCACCGTCACTTCGGCACCCAGGCGACGCCACACCGAGCCGAGCTCGAGGCCGATCACGCCTGCGCCGATCACGGCGAGCTTCTTCGGCACCGAGTCGAACGTCAGCGCACCTTCGTTGTCCGACACGATCTTGTTGTCGACCGGGATACCCGGCAGGTGACGCGCCTTCGAGCCCGTCGCGATGATCACGTTCTTCGCGGTGACGACTTCGGTTTCACCCTCGCCGCTCACTTCGATCTGCACGCCGGCATCGGTCTTGCCGGTGAACTTGCCATGGCCCTTCAGCCAGGTGATCTTGTTCTTCTTGAACAGGAACTCGATCCCGCTCGTCATTTTCTCGACGATCGCATCCTTGCGGCCGAGCATCTTCGCGACGTCGATCTTCACGCCGTCGACCGTGATGCCGTGGTCGGCCAGGTGATGCGACGTGTTCTCGAACTCTTCCGACGAGGCGAGCAGCGCCTTCGACGGGATGCAGCCGACGTTCAGGCAGGTACCGCCGAGCTTCAGCGCGCCGGCCGGGTTCTTCCACTTCTCGATACAGGCAACGGTCTTGCCGAGCTGCGCGGCGCGAATCGCGGCGATGTAGCCGCCGGGGCCGGCGCCGATCACGACGACGTCAAATTCCTTGGACATGACAATCCTTTCTACTTGTACGCCCGCACGCTCGCGCAAGTGCGCGAGCGTGCGGGGCGGGTCAATGCAGTGAGACTCGGCTTACAGGTCGAGCAGCAGGCGTGCCGGATCTTCCAGCGCATCCTTCATCGCGACGAGCGACAGGACTGCTTCGCGGCCGTCGATGATGCGGTGGTCGTACGACAGGGCCAGGTAGTTGATCGGACGGATCACGATCTGGCCGTTTTCGACAACCGGGCGTTCCTTCGTCGCGTGCACGCCGAGGATGGCCGATTGCGGCGGGTTGATGATCGGGGTCGACAGCATCGACCCGAACACGCCGCCGTTCGAGATCGAGAACGTACCGCCCGTCATTTCCTCGATCGACAGCTTGCCGTCCTTCGCCTTCTGGCCGAATTCGGCGATCTTCTTCTCGATCTCGGCGAGACTCAGCTGATCGGCGTTGCGCAGGATCGGCACGACCAGGCCGCGCGGCGAACCGACCGCGATACCGATGTCGAAGTAGCCGTGATAGACGATGTCGTTACCGTCGATCGACGCGTTCACCAGCGGGAACTTCTTCAGCGCGTGCACGGCCGCCTTCACGAAGAACGACATGAAGCCGAGCTTCACGCCATGTTCCTTCTCGAACTTGTCCTTGTACTTGTTGCGCAGTTCCATGACCGGAGCCATGTTCACTTCGTTGAACGTCGTCAGGATCGCATTGGTCTGCTGCGACTCGAGCAGACGCTCGGCGATACGCGCACGCAGGCGCGACATCGGCACGCGCTGTTCCGGACGATCGTTCAGCCACGTCGCTGCCGATGCCGGCACCTTCACTTCCGGCAGCGCCGGCTTCGCAGCAGCGGCCTTCGCCGGTGCGGCGGCCGGAGCAGCCTTCGGTGCGCTGCCTGCGGCCAGCGCGTCGCCCTTCGTGACACGGCCGTCACGGCCCGAACCTGCGACGTCGCCTGCCGACAGGCCCTTCTCGGCCAGCAGCTTCGCTGCGGCCGGCGATGCGGCGGCCGAGCTCGACGCGGTCGCGACGGCCGGCTGTGCTGCCGGTGCGGCTGCAGCAGGGGCTGCCGCCGGCTTCACTTCGGCGGCGCCTGCCGCTGCTTCGGCAGCACCTGCCTTCGCTTCGGTGTCGATCGTCGCGATGATCTGGTCGGCGACCACGGTGTCACCGTCGTTCTGCAGCACTTGCGCGAGCACGCCCGCGGCCGGTGCCGGCACTTCGAGCACGACCTTGTCGGTCTCGAGTTCGATCAGGATTTCGTCCTGCGCGACTGCTTCGCCCGGCTTCTTCTTCCACTGCAGCATGGTGGCTTCCGAAACCGACTCCGAAAGCTGGGGGACTTTGACTTCTACGATAGCCATGTGATTTTCCTGGATGCTTAATCTGGGGTATGACGAGGTTCGTGCGATTCCTTCGGCCGGTGCGGCGCGCGACGCGCCCGGCAGGCCAAAAGAGACGGGAAAGCGCAGTGCGCCTTCCCGTTTCGCTTGACGTCGGTTATTTCGCGATCGATGCGCTCTTCAGGCGGCCGAATGCACCTTCGATGAGGGCCTTCTGCTGCTCGTAGTGCTTCGCGTAGTAGCCAACCGCCGGCGAGGCCGAAGCCGGACGGCCGCTGTATGCCAGCTTCTGCCCTTCCTTCATGCCTTCCTTCAGGTGGTGCTCGACGTAGAACCAGGGACCCTGGTTCTGCGGCTCGTCCTGCACCCAGACCACTTCAGTCGCGTTCTCGTACTTCTTCATTTCGGCTTCGAACTGCTTGTGCGCGAACGGATACAGCTGCTCGATACGGATGATCGCGACGTCGTTCGCCTTCGCTTCGCGGCGATGCGCGACGAGGTCGTAGTACACGCGGCCCGAGCAAGCCAGCACGCGCTTGACCTTCTTCGCGTCGATGCCGCCGTCGGTTTCGCCCAGCACCGGCTGGAACGAACCCTTCGCGAGTTCCGACAGGTCCGACACCGCTTCCTTGTGGCGCAGCAGCGACTTCGGCGTGGCGACGATCAGCGGCTTGCGGAACAGGCGGATCATCTGGCGACGCAGCAGGTGGAAGATCTGCGCCGGCGTCGTCGGCTGGACGACCTGCATGTTGTGATCGGCACACAGTTGCAGGAAACGCTCGATACGCGTCGACGAGTGTTCCGGACCCTGGCCTTCGTAGCCGTGCGGCAGCAGCATCGTGAGACCCGACACGCGGCCCCACTTCACTTCGCCCGACGAGATGAACTGGTCGATCACGACCTGCGCGCCGTTGACGAAGTCGCCGAACTGCGCTTCCCACAGCACGAGCGTGTTCGGCTCGGCGGTCGAGTAACCGTATTCGAAGCCCAGCACAGCTTCTTCGGACAGCACCGAGTCGATCACCGTGAACTTCGCCTGACCGTCGGCGATGTTCTGCAGCGGCACGTACGTGCCGTCGTTCCAGCGCTCGCGGTTCTGGTCGTGCAGCACCGCGTGACGGTGCGTGAACGTGCCGCGGCCCGAGTCCTGGCCCGTCAGGCGCACCGAGTAGCCCGATGCGACGAGCGACGCGAACGCGAGGTGTTCGCCCATGCCCCAGTCAAGCGGCTGGTCGCCGCGCGCCATGTTGCGGCGGTCGTTGATCACGCGCTCGACGAGCGGGTGAACCTTGAAGTTTTCCGGGACCGTCGTGATGCGTTCGCCCAGGCGCTTCAGTTCGGCGAGCGGCACGGCCGTGTCGGCTGCGTCCGTCCACTTGCGGTTCAGGAACGGAACCCAGTCGACCGCGTACTTGCTCTTGTAGTTCGACAGGACCGGATCGACGGTGTGGTGGCCGTCGTCCATCGCCTTGCGGTACGCCTTCACGTAGTTGTCGGCGTCTTCCGCGGTGATCACGCCCTGCTGCACGAGCTTCTCGGCATACAGCGCACGGGTGCCCGGGTGCTGCGCGATCTTCTTGTACATCAGCGGCTGCGTGACCGCCGGCGTGTCCTGCTCGTTGTGACCCAGCTTGCGGAAGCAGACGATGTCGATCACGACATCCTTGTGGAACTGCATCCGGTAGTCGATCGCGATCTGGATCGCGAGCACGACGGCTTCCGGATCGTCACCGTTCACGTGCAGCACCGGCGCTTCGATCATCTTGACCACGTCGGTACAGTACAGCGTCGAGCGCGCATCGCGTGGGTCCGACGTCGTGAAGCCGATCTGGTTGTTGATGACGATGTGCAGCGTGCCGTGCGTGCCGTAACCGCGCGTCTGCGCGAGGTTCAGCGTTTCCATCACGACGCCCTGGCCGGCGAAGGCCGCGTCGCCGTGGATCTGCACCGGCAGCACCTGCAGGCCGTCTTCGTCGCCGCGACGGTCCATCCGCGCCTTCGCGGAACCTTCGACCACCGGGTTCACGATTTCGAGGTGCGACGGGTTGAACGCGAGCGACAGGTGGACCGGACCGCCTTCGGTCGACACGTCCGACGAGAAGCCCTTGTGGTACTTCACGTCACCGGCCGGCAGGTCGTCGACGTGCTTGCCTTCGAATTCGGCGAACAGGTCGGCCGGCATCTTGCCCAGCGTGTTGACCAGCACGTTCAGACGGCCGCGGTGGGCCATGCCGATGATGATTTCCTGCACGCCGCGCTTGCCCGCGTGCTGGACGACTTCGTCCATCGCCGCGATGAAGCTTTCGCCGCCTTCGAGCGAGAAGCGCTTCTGGCCGACGTACTTGGTGTGCAGATAGCGCTCGAGGCCTTCCGCTGCCGTCAGGCGATTCAGGATGTGCTTCTTCTTGTCGATCGAGAAGGACGGCGTCGCGCGGGTCGATTCCAGGCGCTCCTGCCACCAGCGCTTCTGCTCCGGATCGCTGATGTACATGTATTCGGCGCCGATCGTGCCGCAATACGTGTCACGCAGGCCCTTGACGATGTCGCGCAGCGAAGCCTGGTCGAAGCCGAAATACAGGTTGCTTGCGCTGTACGTCTGGTCGAGGTCGCCTTCGGAGAAGTCGTAGAACGCGGGTTCGAGTTCGGGAATGGCGGGACGTTCGCGACGCTTCAGCGGATCCAGATTGGCCCATTGCGAGCCGAGGAAGCGATATGCGCTGATGAGGGACTGGACGTGGACCTGCTTGCGCGCGGTCGCCAGATTGCTGGTGCTTTCGCGCGGGATGAAGGCATTGGCCTTCGCGCGCTCGGCGAACGATTCGACGATCGGAAAATGAGCGACGTCATTGGCATTCGAGCCGTCGGTTGCAGGCACGTTCTGCAGCGCGTCGAAATACTCTCGCCAGTTCTCCGGCACCGATGCCGGATTGTTGAGGTATGCATCGTACAGTTCTTCAACGTACGAAGCATTGCCGCCGAACAGATAGGAGTTCAGCTGAAACTGCTTCATTACATCTGACATTTTACGCTCACCTTTCTTCGAGCTTCTCGAGAAATAGCGGGTTACTCAACCTTCCGCGACACGGCCTGACCGTTTAGCGGATTGCGAATCAAGTCTTGCTTGGAAGGACCTAAAACTTGCGTGCGCGCAGCATATCACAGAACCGTTACCGAAGTTCACGACGAAATGTGCCCGAAAGCACCGCGCGACGGGGTTTTGCCGGATTGCCACGACCCGCGGGAACAGTGTTTTGCAGCCCGCTCGATTGCGCATCGCGCAGATGCAAAAAAGGCCGCCCGAAGGCAGCCTTTTTCATCATGCAAGGGAACGATCGAACTTAGTCGACCGCGCCTTCGCGGCTCGCGCGGCGACGCTCGTGCTCCTTCAGGAAGCGCTTGCGCAGGCGGATCGACTGCGGCGTCACTTCCACGAGTTCGTCGTCGTCGATGAATTCGACCGCGTATTCGAGCGACATCTGGACCGGCGGCACGAGGCGCACGGCTTCGTCGGTGCCCGACGCGCGCACGTTGGTCAGTTGCTTGCCCTTGATCGGGTTCACGACGAGGTCGTTGTCGCGGCTGTGGATGCCGATGATCATGCCCTCATACAGCGCATCGCCCGGCTTCACGAACATGCGGCCGCGATCCTGCAGCTTCCACAGTGCGTAGGCGACCGCGGCGCCGTCATCCTGCGAGATCAGCACGCCGTTGCGGCGCTCGAAGACCGAGCCGTCCTTGACCGGTGCGTACGAGTCGAAGATGTGGCTCATCAGGCCCGTGCCGCGCGTGAGCGTCAGGAATTCGCTCTGGAAGCCGATCAGGCCACGTGCCGAGATCTTGTATTCCAGGCGCGTGCGGCCGCGGCCGTCCGATGCCATGTCGAGCATTTCGCCCTTGCGGCGACCGAGCTCTTCCATCACGCCGCCCTGGTGTTCGTCTTCGACGTCGACCGTCAGCAGCTCGTACGGCTCGTGGCGCACACCGTCGATTTCCTGCATCACGACGCGCGGACGCGACACGGCCAGCTCATACCCTTCACGGCGCATGTTCTCGACGAGAATCGTCAGGTGCAGTTCGCCGCGGCCCGACACTTCGAACACCGTTTCGTCGCCCGTGTCCTTCACGCGCAGCGCGACGTTGTGATTCAGTTCCTTCATCAGGCGGTCGCGGATCTGGCGGCTCGTCACGAACTTGCCTTCGCGGCCTGCCAGCGGCGACGAGTTGACGAGGAAGTTCATCGTCAGCGTCGGTTCGTCGACCGTGATCATCGGCAGCGCTTCCGGCGTGTCGACCGCGCAGATCGTCGCGCCGATGCCGACGTCTTCAATACCGTTGATCAGCACGATGTCGCCGGCTTCAGCCGACTCGACCTGCACGCGCTCGAGGCCCTTGAACGACAGCACCTGGTTGATCTTGCGGTTCAGCACGTCGCCTTCCGGACCGAAGCGCATCACGACCGGCTGGCCCGGCTTGATGCGGCCGCGCGTGATGCGGCCGACGCCGATCCGGCCGACGTACGTCGAGTAGTCGAGCGACGTGATCTGGAGCTGCAGCGGCGCTTCCGGATCGGCCGGGCGAACCGGCACGTGCGCGAGGATCGCCTCGAACAGCGGGCGCATGTCGCCTTCGCGGGTCGCCGGATCGAGCGACGCATAGCCGTTCAGGCCCGATGCGTAGACGATCGGGAAGTCGAGCTGCTCTTCGGTCGCGCCGAGCTTGTCGAACAGGTCGAAGGTCTGGTTGATGACCCAGTCGATCCGCGCGCCCGGACGGTCGATCTTGTTGACGACCACGATCGGCTTCAGGCCGAGCGCCAGCGCCTTCTTCGTGACGAAGCGCGTTTGCGGCATCGGGCCCTCGACCGCGTCGACGAGCAGCAGCACCGAGTCGACCATCGACAGCACACGCTCCACCTCGCCACCGAAGTCCGCGTGCCCCGGCGTGTCGACGATGTTGATGTGCGTGCCTTCGTATTCGACCGCGCAGTTCTTCGCGAGAATCGTGATCCCGCGCTCTTTTTCGATGTCGTTCGAGTCCATCACTCGCTCGGCAATCTGCTGGTTCTCGCGGAAGGTGCCGGACTGGCGGAGCAGTTGGTCGACGAGCGTGGTCTTGCCGTGGTCGACGTGAGCGATGATGGCGATATTGCGAAGGGCGCGGGTCATAGAAACCTGAAAATCGTTGAACGCGCAAACGCGCACGCTCGTCAGTCACCGGGACACGTGCGCGCGCGTTGCAGCTTGGAAAGCCTCAAATTATAGCACGTGAGAATGTCGAGAGCCGGACCGTGTGTTGCAACGCGAAAGATGATGCGCCCCGCCCTCGCCTCGCAGAGGGCGATTTCGCCTGCGGACACACCGCCCACGAACGAAGACCCTGACGCCCGCAAGGGAATTTCGGGCCGCGCAGCGCCCGCCCGCCCGTTCGATTAATATTTGCCGCGGCAAGCAAATAGCGCCTATACTGCTGCCTAGTCAACTATTGCAGCTTCAGGGTTTTATGTCGGATTCTCCTTCCCAACCGCCCGTTTCGCCGCTGTCCTCGTATCAGATGAACGACAGCGTCGGTTATCTGATGTCGCGTGTGAAGTCGGTGATGACCAACCTCGTCACGCAGCGCACGCAGGAAGAGCTCGGCATCACGGGCACGCAGGCGAGCATGCTGTTCATGATCGCCGTCGGAAAGTGCTCGACGGCCGCCGAACTCGCGCGGGAATACGGGATCGACGCGAGCGCGGTCACGCGCCTGCTCGATCGCGTCGAGAAACGCGGCCTGCTGTCCCGCGTGCGCAGCATCGAGGATCGGCGGGTCGTACGCCTCGAGCTGACCGATGAAGGCCGCGCGCTTGCCGAGCGTTTGCCGCCGGTGTTCCGTAGCGTGCTCGACGAGCTGCTGGACGGATTTACGCCGGAAGAAGTCGGGTTCCTGAAGAGCATGCTGCGCCGCATTCTCAGCAACTACTGCGAAACCGCGGGCGGCAGCATCACGTAATAGTTGCCATAACAATTACTTTTGACAGATTAATGTAAGGAAATCCTTGCAGTGTCCATCATTCATTCCGAGTCAGGGAACAGCGCGATGAAATCCTCCCCGTTGTCCGTGCGCGCCGGGTCGTGCCGCGCCGCCGTCGCCGCCGCGGTTGCCGCGCTGGCGCTGGCGGGCTGCGCAAACTACATCGGCATCAAGAGCGACAAGCAGATCGCACCCGCATCGCAATTCGAAACCGCCCAGAGCCTGCCGGCCCAGGGCGGCCAGTGGCCGGCGCTCGACTGGGCCAACCAGTTCGGCGATCCGCAGTTGCCGAAGCTGATCGACGAGGCGCTCCAGGGCAACCCGTCGATCGCGCAGGCACAGGCGCGCATCGCGAAGGCGTCGTCGTACATCGAGTCGTCGCGCTCGAACCTGATGCCGAAAGCCGAAGCCAGCTACTCGTGGACACGCGAGCTGTATTCGTCGAACGCGCTGTTCCCGCCCCCGTACGGCGGCCAGTGGTACAGCGAGAACAACGCGCTCGCGAGCGCGTCGTGGGATCTCGACCTGTGGGGCAAGAACCGCGAGCGCCTGCACACCGCCGTGTCGCAGGAAAAGGCCGCCGAGGCCGACATGCAACAGGCGCGCATCACGCTCGCGTCGTCGGTGGCCCGCACCTACAACTCGCTCGCCCAGCTGTATGCGCTGCGCGACATCGCGCAGCGCGAGATCGCCAACCGCCAGACGGTCGGCAGGATCACCGACGGCCGCGTGTCGGCCGGTCTTGACACCAACGTGGAACGCCAGACTGCGCGCGGCAACATCGCGACGACCCAGGCATCGCTGTCCGACCTCGACGGCCAGATCACGACCGTGCGCTACCAGCTCGCCGCACTGCTCGGCAAGGGGCCGGATCGCGGGCTGCAGATCGCCGCGCCGGTGATGAACCCGACCGGCGAAGTCGCACTGCCCGGCAACCTGCCGGCCGACCTCGTGTCGCGCCGCCCCGACATCGTCGCCGCGCGCTGGCAGGTCGAGGCCGCGATGCACGACGTGAAGGAAGCGAAGGCCGAATTCTTCCCCGACGTGAACCTCGCGGCCGGCTTCGGCTTCGATGCGTTCGGCTGGGGCAAATTCCTGAATTTCGCGAGCCGCCAGGCGCAGTTCGGCCCGGCCATCCACCTGCCGATCTTCGATGCCGGTGCGTTGCGCGCGCAGCTCAAGGGCCGCTACGCGGACTTCGACCTGTCGGTCGCGAACTACAACCAGACGCTGATCAGCGCGCTGAACGACGTCGCGACGCAGGTCGCGTCGATCCGTGCGGTCGATCGCCAGATGGATGACGCGCAGCGTGCGCTCGATGCGTCGACGCGGGCGTACGACCTCGCCGTGATCCGCTACAAGGCGGGCCTGTCGCCGCAGCTCCAGGTGCTGACCGCGGACACCAACCGCCTCGCATCGGAACAGACGGTGACCAACCTGAAGATGCGCCGGCGCGACATGCAGCTCGCGTTGATCAAGGCGCTCGGCGGCGGGTTCGACGCGACCGGCACGCGGCTCGCCGCGCCCGACGCCGACAAGCAGACAAGACAGGCCGCCAACTGATCCGGCGCCACCACTACGCAGACACTCGAAATAACGGACGGAGAAAATCGCCATGAGCGACCCTCAACAAAACGCCGCCAGCGCACAGCCGCAGAACAACGGGAAGCGCAAACGGATGATGACGCTGCTGATCGCGGTCATCGTGATCGCGGCCATCGCGTACGGTCTGTACTACTTCCTCGTCGCGCGCTTCCATGAAGAGACGGACGACGCATACGTGAACGGCAACGTCGTGCAGATCACGCCGCAGGTCACGGGTACCGTGATCGCCGTGAAGGCCGACGATACGCAGACGGTCAAGGCCGGCGATCCGCTGGTCGTGCTCGACCCGGCCGACTCGCAGGTCGCGCTGCAGCAGGCCGAGGCCAATCTCGCGCAGACGGTGCGCCAGGTGCGCGGCCTGTTTGTCAACGACGACCAGTACCGCGCGCAAGTCGCGCTGCGCCAGTCCGACCTGTCGAAGGCGCAGGACGACCTGCGCCGCCGGATGGCCGTCGCGCAGACGGGCGCCGTGTCGCAGGAAGAAATCTCCCATGCACGCGACGCGGTGCGCGCCGCGCAGGCGTCGGTCGACGCGGCGCAACAGCAGCTCGCATCGAACCGCGCACTGACCGCGAACACGACGATCGCGTCGCACCCGAACGTGATGGCCGCGGCAGCGAAGGTTCGCGACGCGTACCTCGCGAACGCGCGCAACGTGTTGCCCGCACCGGTCACCGGCTATGTCGCGAAGCGCTCGGTTCAGGTCGGCCAGCGCGTGTCGCCGGGCAACCCGCTGATGTCGGTCGTGCCGCTGAACGCGGTGTGGGTCGACGCGAACTTCAAGGAAGTCCAGCTCAAGCACATGCGCATCGGCCAGCCGGTCGAATTGACCGCCGACATCTACGGCTCGTCGGCCGTCTACCACGGCAAGGTCGTCGGCTTCTCGGCCGGCACGGGTTCGGCGTTCTCGCTGCTGCCGGCGCAAAACGCGACGGGCAACTGGATCAAGGTCGTGCAGCGCCTGCCGGTGCGTATCGAGATCGATCCGAAGGAACTCGAGAAGCATCCGCTGCGCATCGGCCTGTCGATGCAGGTCGACGTCGACATCAAGGACGAGCGCGGCGACCAGCTCGCCAACGCGCAGAACACGGTCTACGAAACGAACGTGTTCGCGAAGTACGGCGACGAAGCCGACGCCGAGATCGCGCGCATCATCGCCGAGAACGCCGGCGGCAACGCGCCCGCACCGGCCGCGGCGAAGTCGAACGCCGCCGCCAAGATGATGTAACGGTTCCGACTCCGGAAAACTATCGACATGGCACAGGCTCCTGTCTCCCACCCGCCGCTACAGGGCGGGCAACTCGTGCTCGGGACGATCGCGGTATCGCTCGCGGTGTTCATGAACGTGCTCGACACGTCCATCGCGAACGTCGCGATCCCGACCATCTCGGGCGACCTCGGCGTGTCGTCCGACCAGGGTACGTGGGTCATCACGTCGTTCGCCGTCGCGAACGCGATCTCGGTGCCGCTGACGGGCTGGCTGACCGACCGCTTCGGTCAGGTCCGCCTGTTCCTCGCGTCGATCATCCTGTTCGTCATCTCGTCGTGGATGTGCGGGTTGTCGCCGAACCTGCCGTTCCTGCTCGGCTCGCGCGTGCTGCAGGGCGCGGTCGCGGGCCCGATGATTCCCCTGTCGCAAGCGCTCCTGCTGTCGAGCTATCCGCGCGCGAAGGCACCGATGGCGCTCGCACTATGGGCGATGACGACGCTGATCGCGCCCGTCGCGGGCCCGATTCTCGGCGGCTGGATCTCGGACAACTATTCGTGGCCGTGGATCTTCTACGTCAACATCCCGGTCGGCATCGCCGCCGCCGCCGCGACGTGGGCGATCTATCGCAATCGGGAGTCGGCCGTGCGCCGCGCGCCGATCGACGGCGTGGGCCTCGCGCTGCTGGTCATCTGGGTCGGCTCGCTGCAGATCATGCTCGACAAGGGCAAGGATCTCGACTGGTTCGCGTCGACGACCATCATCGTGCTCGCGCTGACCGCTGTCATTGCGTTCGCGTTCTTCGTGATCTGGGAGCTGACCGCCGAGCACCCGGTCGTCGACCTGTCGCTGTTCCGCATGCGGAACTTCACCGGCGGCACAGTCGCACTGTCGATCGGGTACGGCCTGTACTTCGGCAATCTCGTGCTGTTGCCGCTGTGGCTGCAGACGCAAATCGGCTACACCGCGACCGACGCCGGCCTCGTGATGGCGCCGGTCGGGTTGTTCGCGATCCTGTTGTCGCCACTCACCGGGAAGTATCTGCCGCGTACCGATCCGCGCTTCATCTCGACGGCGTCGTTCCTGACGTTTGCGCTGTGCTTCTGGATGCGTTCGCGATACACGACGGGCGTCGACGAATGGTCGCTGACGCTGCCGACGCTCGTGCAGGGTATCGCGATGGCGGGCTTCTTCATCCCGCTCGTGTCGATCACGCTGTCCGGCCTGCCCGGCAACCGCATTCCCGCGGCGTCCGGCCTGTCGAACTTCGTGCGGATCATGTGCGGCGGCATCGGCACATCGATCTTCCAGACCGCGTGGGACCACCGCAACAACTTCCATCACGCGCAACTGGTCGAGCAGGCGAACCCGTACAACCCGACGTTCAACCAGGCCGTCACACAGATGCGCAGCCTCGGGCTGACGCAGGACCAGGCGCACGGCCTCATCAACAACATGGCCACGCAGCAGGCCGCGCAACTCGGCGTGAACGACCTGTTCTACATCTCGGCGGCGATCTTCGTGCTGCTGATCGGACTGATCTGGATCACGAAGCCGGAGCGCGCGGGCGGCGGCGATGCGGGTGCGGCGGCGTCGGCTGCACACTGAGCACCGCGCTCGAACGAGCGCGCCCAACAAAAAACCCGGTCGAAATCGACCGGGTTTTTTTCGTTCCGACGACGGCGCTTGCGCGTCGCGCGTTACGCAGCCGTCACGACGAGGCGTTCGGGCGCGAGCACGCCGTTGGCCTTGCGCGCCACGCCGAGCAGTCGCTGCGCGTCGTACACGCGCACGCGCCCGCCCTCGGCTGCATCGATCGGATCGAGCGCCGACAGCGGCAGGCGCTGGCCGTGCAGGAATCGCTTCGCGCTGGTTTCGTCGAGGCGTACCAGCGGAAACGTCGACAGCAACGCGTCGACCGGCTGAAGCCAGGCGTCGCGCGCCGCTTCGGCAGCGTCGGACAGCGCGTCGAGCGTCACCGCATGTTCGAGCGTCAGCGCGCCGACACCCGTGCGACGCAGCATCGTCAGATGTGCGCCGCAGCCGAGCGCTTCGCCGATGTCTTCGGCCAGCGTGCGCACATACGTGCCCTTGCTGCAGGTCACGCGGAACGTCACGTCGGGCAGCTCGCACGCGAGCAGATCGAGCGCATGGATCGTCACGTTGCGGCCTTCCCGCTCGACGGTCTGGCCCGCACGCGCGTATTCGTACAGCGGCTTGCCATCGCGCTTGAGCGCCGAATACATCGGCGGCACCTGCACGATCTCGCCGGTAAAGCGCGCGAGCGCCGCTTCGACCGCCGCACGGTCGCATTCGACGGCGCGCGTGTCGAGCACGTCGCCTTCCGCGTCGCCGGTGGTCGTGCGCACGCCGAGACGCATCGTCGCTTCGTAGGTCTTGTCCGCTTCCAGCAAGTCCTGCGAGAACTTCGTCGCTTCGCCGAAGCACAGCGGCAACAGGCCCGAGGCCAGCGGATCGAGCGTGCCGGTATGGCCGGCTTTCTTCGCGAGAAGCAGGCGCTTCGCGCGAATCAGGGCGTCGTTGCTCGACAGGCCGACCGGCTTGTCGAGCAGAAGGACGCCATCCAGCGCGCGCCGCGGCACGCGTGGACGCTGGGGAGCTGCAGTCGTCATGGGGCGTGCGCGCTCAATCGTCCTTCGCGGGCGCGTCGGCTTCGTCATCGTCCTTCGCGCGCGTCGAGTTGGCTTCCTTGATCAGGCGCGACATTTCCACCGCCTTCTCGATCGTCTGGTCGTAATGGAAGTGCAGCGTCGGCACCGTATGAATGTGCAGGCGCTTGAACAGCAGGTTGTGCAGGTGGCCCGACGCGTGGTTCAGCGCTTCCTGCGTCTTGTCCGGATCGCCGGTCAGCGCCGTGAAATAGACCTTGGCATGCGCGTAGTCCGGCGTGAGCTCCACGCTCTGGATGGTCACGATACCGATGCGCGGGTCTTTGACCTCGCGCATGATGAGTTCGGACAGATCGCGTTGAATCTGGTCGGCGATCTGAACGTTGCGATTGGGGGAAGTACGTTTCCTGGACATGATCGATCCGTGATCCGTTTATCAGGATAAAGCGGCGCGCCGTTGGCACGCCACCATGAAAATGGGCGGGACAGGCCCAAGCCTGCCCCGCCCCATGAGCCGATACGCGACGATTACAGCGTCCGTGCGACTTCGGTCACTTCGAAGACTTCGAACTGGTCGCCTTCGATGATGTCGTTGAAGTTCTTCACCGACATACCGCACTCGAAGCCTTGCTTGACTTCCTTCACGTCGTCCTTGAAGCGCTTCAGCGATTCGAGTTCGCCCGTGAAGATCACGACGTTGTTGCGCAGCACGCGAACCGACGACGAGCGCTTGACGATACCGTCGGTGACCATACAGCCGGCAACCGTACCGACCTTCGGCACCTTGAACACCTGGCGCACCTCGACCATGCCGGTCACGACTTCGCGCTTCTCCGGCGCCAGCATGCCCGACATCGCGGCCTTCACCTCATCCACTGCGTCGTAGATGATGTTGTAGTAGCGGATGTCGATACCGTTCGCTTCGGCCAGCTTGCGCGCCTGTGCATCCGCACGCGTATTGAAGCCGATGATGACCGCCTTCGATGCCGTTGCCAGGTTGACGTCGTTCTCGCTGATGCCGCCCACCGCGCTGTGCACGATCTGCACGCGCACTTCGTCGGTCGACAGCTTGAGCAGCGACTGCACGAGCGCTTCCTGCGAGCCCTGCACGTCTGCCTTGATGATGAGCGGCAGGTTCTGCACTTCGCCTTCGCCCATCTGCTCGAGCATGCTTTCCAGCTTCGCGGCCTGCTGCTTCGCCAGCTTGACGTCGCGGAACTTGCCCTGACGGAACAGCGCGATTTCGCGCGCCTTGCGCTCGTCCGGCAGCACGATCACTTCCTCGCCTGCACCCGGCACTTCCGACAGACCCTGGATTTCGACCGGGATCGACGGGCCGGCTTCCTTCGTCGGCTTGCCGTTCTCGTCGAGCATCGCACGCACGCGGCCGTAAGCCGTGCCTGCGAGCACGATGTCGCCGCGATTCAGCGTACCCGACTGCACCAGGATCGTCGCGACCGGGCCCTTGCCCTTGTCCAGCTTCGCTTCGATCACGATGCCCTTCGCCGGCGCCTCGACCGGTGCCTTCAGTTCCAGCACTTCGGCCTGCAGCAGCACGTTCTCGAGCAGGTCGTCGATACCGGCGCCCGTCTTGGCCGACACCGGCACGAACGGCGAATCGCCACCGTATTCTTCCGGCACGACGCCTTCCGCGACCAGTTCCTGCTTGACGCGGTCCGGGTTCGCTTCCGGCTTGTCGATCTTGTTGATCGCCACGACGATCGGCACGCCACCCGCCTTCGCGTGCGCGATGGCTTCCTTCGTCTGCGGCATCACGCCGTCGTCGGCAGCCACCACCAGCACCACGATGTCGGTCGCCTTCGCGCCGCGTGCACGCATTGCCGTGAACGCTTCGTGACCCGGCGTATCGAGGAACGTGATGACGCCGCGCGGCGTTTCGACGTGGTATGCGCCGATGTGCTGCGTAATGCCGCCCGCTTCGCCCGCTGCAACCTTCGCGCGGCGGATGTGGTCGAGCAGCGAGGTCTTGCCGTGGTCGACGTGACCCATCACGGTGACGACCGGCGGGCGCGGCAGCTGCTCCGCATCGGTTCCGGTCTCGCCTTCGACCAGCAGTGCTTCCGGATCGTCCAGCTTCGCGGCAACCGCGCGGTGGCCCAGTTCCTCGACGACGATCATCGCCGTTTCCTGGTCCAGCACCTGGTTGATCGTGACCATCTGGCCCATCTTCATCATCACCTTGATGACTTCGGAGGCCTTGATCGACATCTTGTGCGCGAGATCGGCAACCGAGATGGTTTCCGGCACGTGCACTTCACGCACGATCGGTTCGGTCGGTGCCTGGAACGTCGATGCGCTGTCCTGGTGACGGCCGCGACCCTTCGGGCCGCCGCGCCAGCCGCGGTCGACGCCGCCGCTCGAATCGCCGCGCGTCTTGATGCCGCGGCGCTTCGCTGCGTCGTCCTGCCAGCCGCCCTTGCCGCCGCCCGGCTTCTTGTTGCGGTCGCCCGCGCCTGCCGGTGCCGTCGTGGCCGCCGGCGCTGCACCGGCCGGCTTCTTCACGGCCGGACGTGCCTGCGCGCCTGCGCCCGCCGGCTTTGCCGGCTTGTGCAGCGTGCCCTTCGCTTCGGCCGGCTTCGGCGGTTCCACCGGCTTCGGCGGCTCGACTGCCTTGACCACGGCCTTGCGCGGCGTGTTCATCATTTCGCGGATCGCGCGTGCTTCGGCTTCTGCCGCCGCGCGACGCTTGCTGATCTCTTCCTGCTCGGCGCGCGCCTTGTCCGCAGCCTCGCGGGCAGCATCCTCGGCCTTCTTCGCCGCTTCGCGCTGGGCCGCACGTTCGGCGGCCGCGCGTGCTTCATCCTGCGCGGACTGCGCACCGGCTGCTTCCTGCTGAGCCTCGGCGGCCTGCTGGGCAGCCGCCTGCTGTGCCGCTGCGGCTTCGGCCGCGGCACGCTTCGCCGCCGCTTCTTCCTCGGCACGGCGGCGCTCGGCTTCGGCCGCTTCCTCACGGGCACGGCGCTCGGCTTCCTCGCGCTCGAGGCGCTCCTGACGCTCGCGCAGTTCCTGCGCCTGCTTCTCGAGCAGCTCGGCCTCGCGGCGCGCTTCTTCCTCGCGACGCTTCAGTTCCGCATCGTCGTCCGCTTCGGCGACCTGCGCCTGACCCTGTTCCGCACCCTCGGCCACGTCGTCGCGCTTGACGAACGTACGCTTCTTGCGGACCTCGACCTGAATGGTGCGAGCCTTGCCCGTCGCGTCAGATTGCTTGATCTCCGACGTATGCTTGCGGGTCAGCGTGATCTTGCGCTTGTCGCCGTCGGTTGCGCCGTGTGACTTGCGCAAATGATCGAGCAGACGCGCCTTGTCCGCTTCGGACAGCGCATCGTCTTCACTCGCTTTCTGGACGCCCGCTGCCTGCAGCTGTTCGAGCAGCACACCAGCAGGCATTTTCAGTTCCGCGGCAAATTGGGCTACGTTGTTACTCGCCATTCATTCCTCTTAGTGCAAGGACCGATTCCTTGCGGTTAGCATCGGGTCAGGCCATACGGCCGCCATCAAATCAGTGCGCCATGGTCATTTCTCACTGGAACCAGTGTTCACGTGCTTTCATGATCAACGCCTTAGCGGCATCCTCTTCCATCCCGGTCATATCGACCAGTTCATCCACGGCCAGCTCGGCGACATCGTCGCGCGTCTGCATGCCATGTTCGGCCAGCTTCGCGAGCAACTCCGGCGTGATGCCGTCGAGGCCCTTCAAATCCAGCGCTGCATTTTCAACCTTTTCTTCGTTCGCGATCGCCATCGTCAACAGTGCGTCGCGTGCGCGGTTGCGCAGTTCGTGCACGGTGTCCTCGTCGAACGCCTCGATTTCGAGCATTTCGTTGAGCGGCACGTACGCGATCTCTTCGAGGCTCGTGAAGCCTTCGTCGATCAGGATGTCGGCAACTTCTTCGTCGACGTCGAGACGCGCCATGAACAGCGAACGCAGTCGGTCGCGCTCTTCACCCTGCTTCAGGGCGGATTCGTCCGGCGTCATGATGTTGATCTGCCAGCCGGTCAGTTCGCTGGCAAGGCGAACGTTCTGACCGCTGCGGCCGATCGCGACAGCCAGCTCGTTTTCGTCGACGACGACGTCCATCGAGTGCTTTTCTTCATCGACGACGATCGACTGGACGGCTGCCGGCGCGAGCGCGCCGATCACGAACTGGGCGGGATCCTCGGACCATAGCACGATGTCGATGTTTTCGCCACCGAGCTCGTTGCGCACGGCCTGCACGCGGGAACCGCGGATGCCGACGCAGGTGCCGATCGGATCGATCCGCTTGTCGTAGGCGATCACGCCGATCTTCGCGCGCACGCCCGGATCGCGAGCGGCTGCCTTGATCTCGAGCAGGCCCTGCTCGATTTCCGGCACTTCCATCTCGAACAGCTTCATCAGGAACTCGGGCGCCGTGCGCGAGAGTTCGATCTGCGGGCCGCGCGCGGTGCGGTCGACCTTCGCGATGTAGGCACGCACGCGGTCGCCCACGCGCAGGTTTTCCTTCGGGATCAGCTGGTCGCGGCGCAGCAGCGCTTCGACACGGCCCGATTCGACGATGAAGTTGCCCTTGTCGAGGCGCTTCACCGTGCCGGTCATGATCTTTTCGCCGCGCTCGAGGTAGTCGTTCAGAATCTGCTCGCGTTCGGCATCGCGCACCTTCTGCAGGATCACCTGCTTCGCGGCCTGCGCGCCGATACGGCCGAACTCGATCGACGGCACCGGCTCCTCGATGAATTCGCCGACTTCGACGTCGGGCTTCTGCTCACGTGCTTCGAACAGCAGGATCTCGCGATCCGGCTCCTGCAAGCCTGCCTCGTCGGGCACGACGAGCCAGCGACGGAAGGTTTCGTGCTCGCCGCTTTCGCGATCGATATGGACGCGGATTTCGGCGCCTTCGTCGAACAGCTTCTTGGAAGCGGAAGCGAGCGCGGCCTCGAGGGCGCCCAGCACCACATCCTTGTCGACGTTTTTCTCGCGCGCCAGCGCATCCACCAGCATCAACACTTCGCGACTCATTATTTGCGGCTCCTAAAGTCAACTTGCGGAATCAGGCGGGCTTTGTCGATATCGGCCAGCGTGAAATCCAGCATGGCTGCCTCGCCCTTCTTCCTCTCAAATTCCAAACCGATCGTTTCGCCATTCGGCGCGTGCAGAATGCCCCGGTACGTCTTGCGCCCGTCCAGCGGCTTTTTCAAGGTCACGGAAACTTCGCTGCCGGCGAAGCGCTCGAAGTCGGCCAGCTTCTTCAACGGGCGGTCGAGCCCCGGGGACGAGACTTCGAGCCGTTCGTAATCGATGTTTTCGACCGTCAAGACGTGCTGGAGCTGACGCGTGACCTTTTCGCAATCTTCGAGCGAGATGCCGGCAGGCTGATCGATGTAGATGCAAAGCATGCCGCGCCCGGTGCGCTCGAGATCCACCAGCTCGTAGCCGAGCCCGGTGACCGTGGTTTCTATCAGTTCCGTCAGTTGCACAGTGTCCTCTCAGGTGTTCGCGCCCGCCGCTCGCGATTCACCCGCGGGCGCGCGCCTTAGCCGGCGCAGGAAGCGCTACCCGAGATGCCTAACCGTTTCAGCAAAAAAAAATGGGCGGAACGCCCATCTTCTTACTGGTGGTCGCACCTGAGCCGCACATTGAATCCGTACGCCCAGCGACTCCGCGATTATAGCGATTTTTGGCGCAAACGCCAAGCCAGCCGGTAAAAGCAGCGTCCAGCCCGCCTTTACCGACCAAAAATGCGAAACCGGACTGTCCGACCAGGCGGCATAGTCCGGCAGCGCGATATATATACAGTCAAAAGCAAACCACGCAGGGCGAGGTGCCGACCCAACCGGACTCGTGCCGATTTCGCCGGCACACCGGCGGCTTCACGCCGCCGGACGCCGCAAACGCTCAGCGGCCCCGCGAGCGATTGCGCTGCGGACGCTGACCGCCGCGCGCACCGCCACCGCCGTTGCCGGCGCCTTCGGCGCGATTGCCGTTGGGATTGCGGTTGCCGCCCTTGCCGCCGCCGCGCTTGCCGCCAGCGCCTTCACGCTTGGGGCCCGCGCCATACGACGCACGATTGCCGTCGACATCGCGACCGCCACCCGAGCGGTTGCCATAACCCGACGGCGAAACCGGCAAGCTGCCGTAACCGCTCAGGCCGGGCAGGCCCGGGGCGCCGCGCCGGCCGCCACCGCGACGCGGCTGGTCGAGCTGACCATGCGTCGTCAGCACCGGCTCGCGGCCGATGAAGCCCATCGACGTCTGCATCGGATCCGGCTGGCGGCGCTCGGCCTGCCCGCCACCACCGCGCTTGCCCTTTTCCTCGGACGGCGCCTTCAGGCCGACGGTCGCCATCAGCTTGCGCACCTGCGCCTCGTCGAGCTCTTCCCAGCGACCGCGCTTCAGGCCGCGCGGCAGCGGGATCGGACCGTGGCGCGTACGGATCAGGCGGCTCACCATCAGGCCGGCCGCCTCGAACATCCGGCGCACTTCGCGGTTGCGGCCTTCGGCCAGCGCAACGTGATACCAGTGGTTCGTGCCTTCGCCGCCGCCGTCGCGGATGCGCAGGAAGTTCGCCGGGCCGTCATCGAGCTCGACGCCATGCAGCAGTTTCTGCCGCATCCCTTCGGACAGTTCGCCGACGACGCGCACCGCGTACTCGCGTTCGACGCTGTAGCGCGGATGCATGAAGCGGTTCGCGAGATCGCCCGACGTCGTCAGCATCAGCAGGCCTTCGGTGTTGAAGTCGAGACGGCCCACCGCGAGCCATTTCGCCGTCTTCATCGGCGGCAGGCGGTCGAACACCGACGGACGACCTTCCGGGTCCGCGTGGCTGACGATCTCGCCGGTCGGCTTGTGGTACAGCAGCACGCGCGGCGGCTTGTTCGGCAGCTTGCGCTTGACCAGCTTGCCGTTGATGCGAACCTGATCGGTCGGCATGATGCGCTGGCCGATATGCGCGGGCTCACCGTTCACCGACACGCGGCCGGCGACGATCAGCTCTTCCATTTCGCGGCGCGAACCCATGCCGGCTTCCGCGAGCACCTTGTGGAGCTTCGGCGCGTCGTCGTCCGGCGACAGCACGCGCTTGTTCGCCGGCTGGCTGCGGCCGCGACGCAGCATCGGCGCACGTACGCCGCTGCCGCCCGCCGAATTGTCCGCGTCGAATGCCGGCGACGTCACATAGGCGAACAGATCGTCCTGCGACGCTGCGTCGCCTTCGGCCTTCGCCGCGCCGCCCTCGGCCTTCGCCGAACCGCCGCGTCGCCCCTGGCCGCCTTGCCCGCCCTGGGCACCCTTGGCTGCGCCTTCGCGCTTGCCGGCCGGCTTGCGGCCACCCTTGGCCGCACCTTCCTTGCGCGGCGCGCGTGCGGGCTGCGCTTCCGCCGCGTCGGCCGGCTGCGCTTCCGCGCCCTCGCCGCCCTGCGACTCGCCATCGCCCTTCGACTTGGCTGCCGCGCGGCGACGCGCGATCAGGCTGCGCGGGCCGCGCCGCAGGCCGCGGCGGGGACGCTCGTCACCACCCGCGGCCGGAGCGTCCTGCTCCGGCGCATCGTCGGCACGCGCGGCCTGCACGGCAGGCGCGGACGATTCAATATCGTGGATATCAGTCAAAACAACCTCAAAATGTCAGGTCTCGCGCCCGACTCGGGCGCGGCAAGAAGTCGGCCGCGATCAGGCGCGGCGCTGTTCGGGTTCTGCTTCGTCGTCCGGCAGCGCGTCGGCGCCGATGGGCGCGCTGGCACTGCGTACGGCGTCGGCGAGGCTGTCGGACGTATCGTCCAGCAACTCGCCGTCCGCGGGACGGGAGCGTGAGGCGTCGGCCTGGCCAGCCTCGCCCGGCATGTCGCCGGCCGCTTCCGCTCCGTCTCCGGCAACCGCGTCGGCAGCCGGCTTGCGATCTTCCTCGTCCCACACCGCGTGCAGCGGCTCGGGCTGCCCGCCGGCCGGCGCTGCTTCGGCGCCGCCCTGTTCGCTCTGAACGCGATCCGCTTCCAGCGTATCGCGGTTCGGCATTTCCTGCGTCGGCGCGCCTTCCGTTGCGGCGTCGCCCGGCAATTCATCCGGCCGAACGTGCGGCTCGTCGGCCGGCGCTTCGCCGGATTCCGGCACCGCGTCCGCCGCCGGCGCATCGCCGTCGAAGTCCATCGCCTGCTGCGCGAGCAGCGCGGCTTCGATGTTCGCCGCCGGCTCCTCGAGCGCCGGCAGGTCGTCGAGCGCCTTCAGGCCGAGATCGTCGAGGAACTGCTTGGTCGTCGCGTACAGCGCCGGGCGGCCCGGCACGTCGCGATGCCCGATCACCTCGATCCAGCCGCGATCCTCGAGCTGCTTGACCACCTGCGTATTGACCGTGACGCCGCGAATCTCTTCGATGTCGCCACGCGTGACGGGTTGCCGATACGCAATGATCGCGAGCGTCTCGAGCACCGCACGCGAATATTTCGGCGGCTTCTCGGGATGCAGTCGGTCCAGGTAATGGCGCATCGCCGGCTTGCTCTGGAAGCGCCATCCGGTTGCCAGCGCCACCAGTTCGACACCGCGGCCGGACCAATCCTGTTTCAGATCTTCGAGCAACGTGCGGACCGTGTCAGCCGACACGCCGTCGGCAAAGAGCTTGCGCAAATCGCCGAGCTTCAGCGGTTCCTGCGCGCAGATCAAAGCAGTCTCGAGGACGATCTTCGCCTCTTGGGTATTCATGCAGCTAGGCCAGACCCTGTGGTCAAACGAACCGGATCAACAAACAGACGAAAGGAACGGAAGACGCGCTCGCCCGATTCTGATCGGTCATATTGATGGGAGCACGAACCGGGGGCGGCGAACCAACTTCAAGCCAGGCCCAAACCGGACGGAACAGCACGGTTCAACGACGGAACCGCGTGACTGAGCGCCATCTTACGCAAAATTGCCCGGTGCGTAAAGATGAGCCGAAAGGCCCGCCACCCGCACGCCGCACCCGCTCCGTCCCCGCTTCAACGCAGGCCTGCGCCGCGCGCGAGGAACGCCCGCAAGCGCTCGACGCCTGCCTCGAGCCGCACCGGATCGCACGCGTAGCACCAGCGCACGAACCCTTCCCCCTCCGGGCCGAACGCGCGGCCGGGCGCCAGCCCGAGCCCCGCCTCGCGCACCAGCGACTTGCAGAACGCAAGACTGTCGTCCGCGCCCGGCAACCGCAGGAACAGGTACATCGCACCCGGCGGAGGCGGCACGTCGACGCCCGGCAACGTGCGCAGCGCGGCGACCAGGTGGTCACGCGCACCGCGCAGCGCCGCGACGAACGACTGCACGAACGGCTCGCCGTCACGCAGCGCGACTTCTCCCGCGGCCTGGATGAAACCCGGCGCGCACGACGTGTTGTACTCGACCAGCTTCGACAGATCGCCCATCACCGACGCCGGCGCGACCAGCCATCCGAGCCGCCAGCCCGTCATCGCCCAGGCCTTCGAGAACGAATTCACGACGATTACCCGCTCGTCGCGCGATGCGATGTCCAGGAACGACGGCGCGCCGTCCGTGCCGAACACGAGCCGTTCGTATACCTCGTCGGCGACCACCCAGATGCCGTGGCGCCGGCAATGCGCGAGCACGACCTGCTGGTCGTCGCGGGACATCACCCAGCCGGTCGGATTGTTCGGCGAGTTGACGAACAGCATCCGCGTGCCGGGCGTCAGCGCCGCGAGCAGCCGGTCGACGTCGAGCCGCCAGCCCGCATCGCCATGGCGGAGCGACACGCACTCGACCTGTGCACCGAGGATCTTCGGGATCTCGACGAGGTTCGGCCAGAGCGGCGTGACGGCGACGACGCGGTCGCCCGGGCCGACCAGCAATTGCGCGGCCAGCATCAGCGCGCTCACGCCCGAACTCGTCACGGCGATCGTATCGGCCGCCGTCGCACCGTGACGCGCACCGACATAGGTCGCAATCGCGTTGCGCAGCGGCACGGTGCCGAGGTTGTGCGTGTAGAAGGTCGCACCGTCGCGCAGTGCCGCGGCAGCCGCGTCGCGAATGAATTCGGGCGTCACGCGATCGGATTCGCCGAACCAGAACGGCAGCACGTCGGGTACGCCGAAGCCGGCGTTCGCCACTTCCCGGATCAGCGACGGACGCAGCGCCTGAACTGCGCTGCGCGCCGCCGGCTCGCCCGTCGCCGGGCCGACATCTGCGGAATGCGTCATCGAGAACCGCCACCGAGGAACACGATCCGCGTAGTGTACCGGCGTGCGCGCCCGATCCGCACCCTTTCAGTCGAGATCCTCCGCCCGCGCCGGCATCTGGCGCACGAGTTCCCAGATCGCCTGCGCGGCCGGCGACAGCGAGCGGTCGCGGCGGCGCACCAGCTCGACGGTGCGCTCGGTACGCGGCGTCAGCGGCCGCGCGACCAGTGTCGATCCGGCCGGCAGCGGCAGCGACAGCCACGGCTGCACGCTCACCCCGACGCCGGCCTCGACGAGCCCGAACACCGTCGCCGAATGCCCGAGCTCCTGCATGACCGTCGCATTGACCCGATGGGCGGCCAGCGCGGCGTCGATCAGCGGCCGGCTTCCGGACGCATGGTCGAGCAGCACGAGACGCTCGCCGTCGAGCGCCGTCCACGGCACCTCGGCCCGCGCCGCGAGCGGATGATCGGCGCGCGCCACCAGGCAGAACGAGTCGGTCATCAACGGTTCGCACACGAGATCGGCAACGGCGAGCGGCCCGATGACAACGCCGAAATCGACTTCGCTCGACTTCACCTTGCGCAGGACGTCGCTCTGCACGTCGTCACGCAGGCCGAGCGTGACGAACGGGAACCGGCGCTCGCACGACGCGACGACGCGCGGCATCAGCCGGCACGCGATCGTCGGGCTCGCAGCGACGATCACGCGCCCCCGCCGCTGCTCGCCGATCTCGCGAATCTCGCGCAGCGTGTCGTCGAGATCGGCGATCAGGCGGGACACGCTCGCGATCAGGTTCGTCCCGACGTCGGTCAACTGCACGTCGCGCGTCGTCCGGTCGATCAGCTTCAGTCCGAGCTCGGTCTCGAGTTCGCGCACGCAACGACTGACCGCGGACTGCGTGAGCCCGATCTCGTCGCCCGCGCGACTGAAGCTCCGGAGCCGCGCAACCTCGATGAATACGCGAAGCTGGCGCAGCGTAACGTTCATCCCCTCTCCTCATCAATCGTCGATACCGATGCGCGATTTTAATGCGCGCCATCGTCTTCGATGTGCGAATCCGGCACCGGCAGCACATGTTTCGCTGCGGTGCAATATCGACGCAAACGCACGTAGCACGGGCGACTTGCACAAGATTGGTGATTGTCCTGATTTGCTGGCGGGTTATTTTGGCGTCTTATACGCCCCTAGCTGACTTAGCCGTCAGCCCGCTGCCAAGCGGCTCTCGCGGGAATCGCCTCAGACATGGCACACATCGTGCTTTATCTGACGTACAGGGCGCAGGTCGAGTCGGACAGAGGGCAGAAACGCCGCTGCCGGCCAACCGGAAGCCCCCACCCGGCACTCGACGCTCGAGTGCTTGAAGAGTGCGCGGCGCAGGGCAGCGCACCGGAGTTAGCTTCGCTGAGGTGAGGACATGATGCTGTTCGACGATTTGAGAGATAACGAGTGGGCGCTGGTCGAAGGTCTGTTTTGCTCGGAACCCGCACGCAGTGAACGGCGCGGCCGTCCCCGCGTGGAGGCCCGTTCGGTGGTAAACGCCGTGCTGTGGGTACTGTCGACGGGCGAAGGCTGGTCGAAGCTGCCGGGCCGCTATCCGTCGCCGCCGACCTGCCGCCGTCGCTTCGACGAATGGCAGGCAGACGGCACGCTCGCCGAAATCGTCAAGCGACTCGGCACGAGCGGCCGCCAGATCTCGCTGCGCGGGCGCATCGGGGCGAGCGCGACGAAGCCGCCTGCACCGCCGAGCCGCGATCGGCTGCGCGGCGCCTTCTGGACCAACCCGGAATCCTGGCGCGCCCCCGTGAAGATGGCGTAACGCATGCTCGATCGGGCGGCTTCGGCCGCCCGGTTTCTTTCAGTGCCACGCGCTTTTGCGCGGCGCTCGCGTCGCCGTCGATTACGCCTGTCGTGCGGCGATACATCTATTTACGATTATTTACAGCAAGCCTGCACTCCCACGCTTACCTTAGCGAAATATCAACAGGCCGCGCCGGTGGCTTGAAGGGAGCCCCGCCATGAAACCAATGTCACTGCTCGTCGCATGCGGCATTGTCATTTCGCTGGCGCTGACCGCCCCCGCTCGCGCGGACGATCGCGCGAAGCCGCCTCACCACCAGCAGGATCATCGGAACACCCTTCGCCAGCAACCGCCCGCCGCGCCGCCCAATCGGCAGACCGTGCCGCGCGGCGATTTGCGCGGCGACATCGCCAGCAACGCGCGCGCGCGCACTGGCTCGCAGCCGACCGACCTGCCGCGTCATCCGTAGTCCGCAGGATTTCGTCAAAGAAAATTACCGGATTCGGGAACTGCCCGACATGCGACGAGTCACATTCGTTGCCATGAGCACAGCGTGGCAACAGCAAAAGTATCCGGTACGCCCGTATCCTCGCGATACGGGCTTTTTTTTGCGTCGCCGGTGGCCGGCGCGCGAGAACGGGAGTGCGCCGCTACAGGCGGCTTTCGAGAATCGCCACGGCGCTCGCTTCGCTCAATGCGTAGTCGTCCATACGGCGATCGGTCCAGGAAAGCAGTTTCTCGTCACGCTCGAGGCGCGCGCATTCGGCACGACCGTTGTCGGTCAGCACCGCGATGTCGACCGGCGCATGGAAACCCGGTGCGGGAGCAACGGTCTTCTGCCTGACCGTGTCCATCAGCCCCAGCGACCGGAGATACTCGAACACGCCCGGGCGGCGCGCCCACGGTACCTGGCGGTACTGCACTCGTCTCAATGCGTCGAGCACCGCTTCGTTGGAATACGTGGTCATCTCGATTCTTTCTTAAAGTGCAGCGACAATGCGAAGCGGCGCGCCGGGCGGGAGCTCCGCCCGCCGATACCGCCACCGATTCTGGGGGCCGACGTTCGGCGTCGCGTCAGGGCCGGATCGTCAGCCGTCCATAAAAAGACACCATACCCCAATCAAATTGATTCTGTTCGATTCATTTGTACTTCTCTTCATCGGTTTCATGCTCTGCCGCAAGCGGCGGCAACTCATCGCGATCGCGAGCGTCGCGCTATTCTGGCTGCTCGCGACAGGCTGGCTCGCCGCGCCGCTCATCGCGTGGACCGAGGCGGGCGTGACGCCGGTCGAGCGCCCCCACATGCATGGCCGGACCACGCTGATCATCATCGGCGCCGGCACGCGGCGCAGCGACACCGGCCTGCGACCGCCTCCCGACGGGGAAGCACGCATCCGCGAGACCGCGGCGCTCTACCGCACGTGCCGGCAGCAGGCCACCCGCTGCACCGTGGTGATGTCGGGCGGCGACCCGCAACGTCACGGCGAAACCGAGGCGGCCGTCTACGGGCGCCTGCTGGTCGCGGCGGGTGTCGGTTCCAGCGACCTCGTCCTCGAGCCGAACAGCCGTACCACCTACGAAAATGCGAAATTCACTGCATCTATACTACGCTCACAACATGACGACACGCGCATTCTCGTCACGTCGTCCTATCAGATGCGCCGCGCATTGCTCGATTTCCGCCGCTTCGACATCGATCCGCAACCCGTTTATGCGAACCGCCGGCGCGCGCAAACGGGCTGGCTGCCCCGCTGGCACAACCTGGAAGACGCGAATCAAGCATTGCACGAACTGATCGGCATCGCACAGTTCCACGTCTACCGATGGCTCGGCTGTTTTTGATGGCGACGCTTGCACCGGCGGCGAACGCGACGGTGCCGCCCCGGGATGGCATGCGCATGACGGAATGCACGAAGTGTTGCGCGACTTCAACGGGGCCTTGCGCTGTGCCTCGATCCGGTGCACATTGATCCGTCACTTTTGTTACACTCGACACGCACTCGATTGCAGTCGCCAGACAAAACGGCAACATTCGGGTTCATCACCACTTAGCGGAGGTAAAGCAATGAAGAAGACGTCCCTGGCTATTCTGGTCGCGATGTCGGCGCTGACTGGCGCAGCGTATGCGCAAGAGAGCACGCAAATCCAGACCATCACCGACCCGGCGAAGATCGCCGAGATCGAGCAGCGCGCACAGGCACTGCAACAGCAGCAAGCAGCCGAGGCTGCACAGCCGGCGGCGCAGGAAGAGCACCACGGCAAGAAGGCTGCTCACCACAAGGCAGCGAAGAAGGCTGGCAAGAAGGCCGCCAAGGCCGCTCCGGCAGACGCTGCCAGCCAGTAAGTTCGGCGGCACCGCACAAGCGAAAAGCCGAATCCGGGCAACCGGGTTCGGCTTTTTTGGTTGCGGCGCCTGCGCGCTGTGCTAAAGTCGCGCACCGAAATTTTCCACCCGTGCGCACCCCGGTGCGGAGGACAGCATGAGCAACATTCAACTCGACATCGAGTGGACCGAAGCAGCCACTCGCAAGATCAAGCAACTGATGCCGCGCGGCTCGGACGACGCCTTTCTCGCGCTGCCGCCGATCGAGTGCCTGCCGATGGAGGGCGACGTGCTTTTCCTCGGCCCGCAAGGCAAGCAGCAACCGTTCATCGTCGCCGAACGCCAGTATCACCACGACGGCGATGCCGACTGGACGATCATCCTGATCCTTGACGTACCCAGCGCGTCGCACTGACGCGTCGCGGCGGCCGGCAACGCGTCCGGCCGCACCGCCCTGCTCGCACGCGCTGCGACTGCACGCGAATCCCGGGCCGATCGAGCCGGTCCGCGTCCGTTTCGCGATTGAGCGGCGTGTGAGCGGAACGCTCACACGCCGCCAACGCGACCTCGCCCTACCGGCGCTCGCCGGATGCGAACCGCGCCGCCCCCACTCCAATTGATTGCGAATCACCGAATCCCGCACAGGCCGGATCGGCGCCCTCGCATTGCGGCCCCATCAAAAAAAATTGCCCGCGCTTCATACGAAGCGCGGGCGAAACCGTCGCCCTACGAGGATAGGCGACGGGGCCATCGAGACCCGCGCGCGGCGCGGATCATCATCGGTTGTGCCCGCGCTCGCAGCGCCGGCATCTGGGGACGTCGAAACCGTTGGTCGGGCGTTCGCGACGCCTGCCCGGTCTCTGGCACCACCCTCCCTGTCCTAACGATTCGAACTAATAAAGCAGTTTGCGTGCCAGGTGCATTTTCGAAAGCACATCATTGATCCATAAGGATATTTTTCGGGACCATGACGATGTAACACCCGTTCCGCCGCCGTAACGCGCAGATGTTACGTAACGTCACAAGGCGGAGCAGCCGAACGTCCCGCACACGCCGACGTCACGGCGCGCGACCATAAAAAAAGCCCGCCGGGCGGCGGGCTTGTTCGACGAGCGGGATCGTCGCGATCAGCGCAGCTGATTCACGAGCAGCCCCATGATCTGCCGGGCCGGCGACGACGAATCGATCGCACCCGAATCGTCGACGACTGCCACACGCGTCTGGTCGGCCGTCAGCGCCTTCACGTTGACGCGATACTGCTTCGCCTGCTTTTCCTTCTTGCCGTGGAACAGTTGGCTCCAGAAGCCCTGCTCGGCCGCGCTCAGATCCTTCGGATCGACATAACGCACGAAATACAGACCCTTCGTGCGATCGCGATCGTCGACCGTGAAGTTCGCGCGATCGAGTGCGAGGCCGACGTGCAGCCACGACCGGTCGTACGGCTCGCCGAGCGTGACTTCGGACGGCACCGCACTCGTGTCGACGTCGTTCGCTTGCGACGACGTACGCGCGACGTTCTGCGCAGCGATCGCCGCGGCAGCCGCCTTCGATGCGTCGGTATCGGCCTTCTTGTCCTTCGGCACCGTGTTGTCGTTGATGTTCGCGACCGGCGGCTCGCCGTTCTTCGCACGCTGCTCGTTCTGCGCGAGCACCGCCATCAGCCGCTTCAGGTATTCCGTCTCGAGCGCCGGATCGTTCGGCTTCGCTTCCCACTTGCTCGAATCGTTGTTCGCGCCGGTGATCGCCTCGCGCATGCCCTTCTGGCTGACGAACACATAGGTGCCGCCGTTCGGCGCCGAATCGAGGCGCGTGCGGTACTTGTTGCGCTCGGCCGTCACGTACGAATTGCCCATCGCTTTCGAGATCACGCTGCGGATCAGGCCGTCGTTGATCTGCGGATGGGTCTCGTTCCAGTCGGTTTCCATCACGCCCTTGTCGCGCTGGTCGACGACGAGCAGGAAGCCCTGCTCCTGCCAGAAGCGGCGCACTTGCGGCCAGATGTCGGCGGGCTTCTTGCCGTCGATCACGAGCCAGCTCTCGGTGCCGTCGCGCTGGATATGCATGCCGGCCACGGCGGGCGCGACGGTATCCGTCGCGGGCGCCGTGTGTTGGACCTGCTGAAGCGCGGACAGGGAAGTCGCGCCGCCCTGCGGCGGCAGCGAACGCTGATCGGCCGTCTCGTCGAGCATGTTGGGCGGCACTGCGAGCGACGCTTCCTTCGATTTCGAATCGCTCTTGTAGTCCACTTTCGTGGGCGACGACGTACCGCAACCGGCGACGAGCGCGCCAGTGGCGAGCACTGCAGCGAACCGCATGGTAAGACGAAGATCAGTCATGTTCGGGGAATCCTCTTCCGCTAAATCACGGCGCTTTCCGTGGATCAACCTTGCATTTTACCGGGGCCGCGCCGGGATGTGCAAAAAAGCGACGGGCAAGAAAAAACCCGCGTCAGCCTGAACTGACGCGGGTTCTTATCTGGTCGGGGCGAGAGGATTTGAACCTCCGACCACCTGCACCCCATGCACTTTTTTGTCGCATCCGTCGAGTTCCGCTGGCGTCCGAGAAAACACCCCAATGCATTGATTTTAATGCTTATTTTCTCAAGAACTTGCCCTAGCAATTCCATTACAATACGACCCAAGCTTCCGGATCTGTGGGGGCAAATGTGGGGGCAATTTCCCCCGGAGGTTGCAATGAGCACGCTCACCACGAAGGAATTGCAAGGGCTAATCCCAGCTGACAATGGCCGTCGCCTGTCCGATGGACATGGTGTTTTTGGTGTGGTCCGTGCCGGGGTGAAGGGCATATCGGTTCAATTTTCATTGCGCTATCGAGCAGGCGGCGGCGTCCGCGAGATCCGTCTCGGTACCTTTCCGAAGGCGAGCCTGCGCCAGATCAGAGATGCCCGCGACCGTGCGCGTGCACGCATTAGTTCCGGGGAAGATCCGCTGGAACAGAGACGCATCGAAAGGCTGAAGAAACTAGTCGACGTGAACGCAGAAGTCCGCACCCTCGAGGACAAGCTCGCGCGTAGGACGTTCAAACAGCGATTCAACGAGTGGGCCGACTCCGCCTTGCGGAAGCGGGCAGACAACGGACAAGAAGTCCGTCGAGCATTCAAAAAGGATGTCCTTCCAGTGATCGGCGACATCGCGATGGAAGACGTACGCCGCTCTGACATCATGTCCTCACTGGACGCGATTATCGCGCGAGGCGCAAACCGGCTCGCCAACCGGACTCTCACCGATCTCAAACAATTCATCAAATGGTGCCAGGCGCGGGAGTACGTTTCCGCCAATCCTCTGATGATGGTCTCAAAGAAGGATGTCGGCGGGACAGACGCCGAACGAGAACGAACCCTTTCCGATCACGAGATCGGCGCCTTTCCGAAAGCACTGGAGTCCGCGAACTTGCCGGAACCCACAAAGCACGTATTGATGTTGATCTTGGCGACCAACGCACGCGTGGGCGAGGTCATTAAGGCACGCAAGCGCGACATCAACCTTGAACTTCGGACTTGGCGCGTACCAATTGAAAACGCGAAGAACGGGGATGCACACATTGTATTTCTGTCTGACTACGCCACAACGCACATGAGCGCACTCTTTCACCTGTCCAACAGTAAGGAATGGCTGCTACCCGCCCGCCGGCACAAGGACAAACCAGAAACGCACATTGACCTCAAAAGTATCACCAAGCAGGTAGCCGACCGTCAGTTAGTCTTTTACGAGCGTGGCGCACATACGAACCGAACCGCTAAAACGAATTCCCTCGTTCTCGGCGACGAAAAATGGACTCCGCACGACTTACGGCGAACAGCCGCCACCTTGATGCAGGCGACGGGAGTATTGCCCACCGTGATCGACAAGTGTATGAACCACCGCGAGCAGAACCGCATGAAACGCATCTATCAGCGGTACCCATATACGGTCGAGAAGCGCGCCGCATGGCACCTGCTGGGGGCACGACTGGACCAACTGACGGGCCTGGATCGATTTGCAGAACGAGCTGAGCATGACGGGGCCACGGAAATGAGGGAGCACGCCATGCAGGCTGCCGCGATCGACGTCTCGACATCAGAGCCGGGGGGATAGGGCTCGCACTCTTTGGCGCCGGTGTGGAATCCATACGTAAGCGGCCAGCCAACCCGTCTGAGTTTGGCCGAGGCGCTTGGACATGCGTGCTGGTTTCGACACGGCCTAGGCGCGTGTGGTCAAGGTGTTCGGCGCCGCACACCCACATCATGCCTATCTGTTCGCCAATCGGCGCGCCAACCGCACGAAGGTCCTGATTCACGACGGGATCGGTATCTGGCTGGCCGCGGGACGCCTGAATCAAGGGCAGTTCGCCTGGCCGCCCATCGGCAGTGAGTGGCCGCACAAGACACTAGACTTCGATGCGCCGGCTGACCACTGCGCCTCAACCTCCAACAACTCCCTCCTCTTTTCATCTCAGCAGCTGGAAATAGTGAGCCGCAGACGAGGCCTTCGATCTCTGCTTTCGTATTTACCCTTGTCGCATACGATTCTTCAAAATGATCTGCTAAAGTCAAAGGCGAAGAACAGAAGCTAGTCGAACTCGCTTACAGGGCAACGAAAAAAGCGAATGGCCAAGCCGAATCCTGTTCATTCCGCTGTCAACGGCGGTCGGGGGAAGCATGGAAGAAGCGCGCGGTGTTGCGGGCGACCATCCCGCGAAAGAGGCGTTGATAGACGTTTCCATAGAGGCGTGGCGCTTTGCCCGCGTATTCGGTCGGTTGCTTGGAAAGCTCGAAGTAAGTGAGACCCCTCGCTACGCCAACCAATCCCGCTATTTCCTCAAGAAGATCGATGATGGTCTCAACGCGTGCGGCCTGCGCATTGTCACCCTTGAGGGGCAACCCTACGATCCGGGCATGGCAGTCTCCGCCTTGAACATTGCCGACTTCGGCCCCAACGATTTCTTGGTCGTCGACCAGATGGTCGAACCCGTTGTCATGGGTCCCGATGGCCTAGTGCGCAGCGGAACTGTAATGCTTGTGAAGGCGGGGCGTCCATGAAGAACTACATCGGGATCGACCTCGGAACGACCAACAGCGCGATCTGCGCCTATGATGGCGAGAGCCTGCGCCTATTCAAGAGCCCTGACCAGAATGACGTCACGCCGTCGGCCATCTTCATCGACAAGCGCAACAACAAATATGTAGGCAAGCGCGCCTACGATAACGCAGCGCGCAATCCAGAGAATGCGGCCACGTTGTTCAAACGGTTGATGGGCACTAGCACACCGATTCGCTTGCCTGCGGTCGACGTGACCATGACACCGGAGGAGTGCTCTGCCGAAATTCTGCGTGTGCTCTTCGGTTACCTGCCTGAAGAAACTCGCAACAAACCTGACACCGGAACCGTAATCACCGTTCCCGCTGCATTCAACCAGATGCAAAAGGAAGCGACAATGGCCGCGGCGGAAATGGCCGGACTGGGAAAGGTCGCCCTAATGCAAGAGCCGGTCGCCGCGGTCATGAGCGTTATGCGTCACCGCACAGGTGATGGAATGTTCTTGGTCTACGACCTAGGCGGCGGGACACTGGACATTGCCATTGCCGAGAGCATCAGTGGGCGAGTCAGTCTGCTTTCCCACAGTGGTATTGCCATGTGTGGCGGCAGAGACTTCGACCGACTTCTTCTCGACAACGTCGTGAAGCCCTGGCTTCTGGAGCACTTCGATTTACCAGAAGACTTCTCAACCGACACGCGCTACACAACCCTACGCTACATGGCCACCTGGGCGGCTGAGAAGGCAAAGATCGAATTGTCCTCGAGCGATGAGGCGGTGGTAACACTCGACGACAGCGAACTGCGAGTGCGCGACGCATCCGGGAACGACATCTACCTTGACATAGCCGTGACCCGGCATCGGTTCGACGAATTAATTACAGGAAAGGTTGACGAATCCGTCGACGCGGCACGTGAAGCAATGGACAAGGCAGGATTGAGTCCCCACGACATTGGGCGCGTTGTATTCGTAGGAGGCCCGACTCAGTACAAGCCGCTTCGAGATAAGGTCGCCTTCGAACTTGGCATCGCGGCGTCCACCGACGTCAACCCGATGACAGCCGTGGCCGAGGGTGCATCTGTGTTCGCGGAATCCATCGACTGGGCTAGCCAAAACCGAGGCCGCAAAAGCGGGCGAGGCGCTCTGGCAGCTGGAGGTGAGCTAGATCTGGCCTTTAACTATCAGGCACGCACGCCGGACTCAAAGGCCAAGGTGATTGCCAAGCTCGGCGGCAAGGCCGCGGACAGCACCGCCTTCCAAATTGATAGCCTCGATACCGGATGGTCTTCCGGCCGCATCGCCCTCAAAGACGGGGCAACGGTCGAGATTCCATTGGCCAAACCTGGTGAGAATCTGTTCAAGGTGTTCGTATTTGACGCCGCGGGCGGACCTGTGCGGATGAGCGAGGACAAGATCACCATCTCGCGCACTGCAGCGCAGATCGACGCAATCCCGGCCTCTCATTCAATCGGCATGGAGGCGCGAGAGAAGATCGGCGGGCGTCTCGTCCTCGACTATTTGGTCCAGGAAGGCGACCAACTGCCGATAAGCGGCAAGAAGACCTTCAAAGCTGACGAGTCCCTGCGCGCCGGTGCCGCAGGCTCAATCAAATTCAAATTATGGGAAGGCTCAATTGAGGATCCTGTTTCGGACAATCGGTTCATCGGCATGTTCGAGATCAAGGGCTCGGACTTCGCCACTGGCGTAATCGCCAAGGGCGCAGAACTACAATGTGAATACGAGGTGCTCGACTCGGGCAACATCGTTCTCGAGGTCACGGTGCCTTCCATCGGCGGCTCGTTCCACAGCGGCCGGAATTTCTATTCGCGACAGGAAGGGCAAATCGACTACACCAAGGCGGCCAAGCGCATCGGCGAAGAGTCTGAGCGCGTCGGAAGCCGGCTCCACGAGATCGCCCAACAAGTTGACGATTCACGCCTCAACTTGGCACGCGAGCGGCTGGAACGGGCGGCGACAATAGAGGGTGGCGAACACGATCCCGAAACCGCAAAACAAGCGATGGACGACATCCAGGAGGCGAAGAAGCTACTGGCCAAGGCGCGAAAGGATCACCTCAAAGTCATCCGGCGGATGGAGCTCGACAAGGCGGTCGAATTCTTCGACTCGCGTATCCGCCAGTTTGCACGGCCTGCGGAATCCGGATCTTTTGACAACCTCGCCAAGACGGCGCAGCGCGCGATCGACAATAATAGCGGCGATTTCGAGTCACACCTTGATGAAATGCGCGGAAGGTTCTTTTCGATCCTCTGGCGCCAGGACTGGTTCATCATCGACCGCTTCAAATGGCTCTCCGAAGACACATTTCTGTTTCCTGACACCACCGAGCACGAGGAACTCTGCCGGGTCGGACGACAAGCCCTGCAAGCTAGCGACATCGACAAGTTACGTCAGGTGGTAGGCCACCTCGACTCGATACGCGTCGGCACGTCCAGAGAGGACGACATGGTCGCTGGGTCGAACATCCTAGTGGGCTGATCGTGGCACTCGAAAGCTGGCTGCCAATTGGATATGAACTGCCGGACGGGGCTCGCTGCGGGCGGCCGAGGTACATCGATTTCAACTGGCAAATCGTAGAGACTCAGGGTGCCGGATACGCCCTGATCGCGAGAGAAGACCTATTTGCCAAGTGGGCAGCCTCGGGACTGGCTGATGTTGGCGACTTCCACCGTTTCATGTTCGGGTCCGAAATCTACCGCGAGGTTTCTTGCGGCCCGAGCCAAATGCTCGCTCCGCTGTCCGACTGCCGCTCGCCTGTTAATAAGAGCGAGGCGCTAGCGTTCGCAACGGCCCTGAGAGAAACGCGCATGATCGATGCAGACAGTCCGCTTCAGGACGCTATCTACGTCGAAAAATTCAGCCGACTACTGCCCACTTACGGGATCACTTCGCACACGGACGACGACACGGTGCTCGGCTACTGGCTGACGGGCGGTGCCCGCGTCTCCACCAAATCGTTTCGACGCTTACAGCAGATGCTCACGTGGTTGGGAACCACACACCTGTACGAAATTATCCTGACGGCGGGGCTCGATGCCACCGACGACCCAAACGCCGAAGCGGCCGACGATTCTCGCGCTCTTGATTCAGACGAGCGCGGCACGACGTTTCTGCACCAGGCGGACGCCCACGGGGGCGACTTGAAGCGACGGGCGACGATCGACTCGGGCAAGCCGTTCTCGCTTCCTGGGCGCGTGGAGTTGGAGGCATTTTTCAGCGAACACATAGTCGACATCGTCCGACACAAGGAGCGCTATCAGGAACTTGGCATCGGATTCCCTTCGGCGACCGTCCTATACGGGCCGCCCGGATGCGGGAAGACCTTCGCGGTCGAACAGCTAGTCGAGTTTCTCGGGTGGCCGTGCTTCCAGATCGACGCTTCAACAGTCGCGAGCCCGTTCATCCACGAAACCAGCCGCAAGGTTTCCGAGATGTTTGAGAAAGCAATGCGGAGCGCACCGTCAGTGCTGGTGATTGACGAAATGGAGGCTTTCTTGGCCGACCGGGAGACTGGCGCGGGAAGCCACCACCGAGTCGAGGAAGTTGCCGAATTCCTGCGGCGAATCCCAGAGGCTGCCAAAAACGAGGTCCTCATCATTGCGATGACCAATCGCGTGGAGATGATCGACCCCGCAATTATGCGTCGTGGCCGTTTCGACCATGTCATCGCGGTTAGCTATCCAGACGAGACCGAAGTAGCGGCGTTACTCACCAAGTTGTTGGCAAATCTACCGAAGGACCGAACAGTTGATCCGGTGCCGTTGGCCCAAAAGCTCGCCGGGCGGCCACTCTCAGACGTTGCGTACGTGGTTCGCGAAGGTGCGCGGCTTTCCGCCCGCGCCGGCGCCAGTCGTCTCGGGCAAGAGTCCCTTCTCGCAGCACTTGAGTCTGCACCGTCCCGGACTGAACTGGGCTCCGGTCGACGCATCGGGTTTGTCTAACGGGAAGATGCCTTCTCGAACGCTGCGGAGAAATATCGCAAAGGCCAAACGTCCTCCTCGATCAACGTCTGTCCAAACTAGACCTCGGGAGACGCAAGTCGTAAGCGACCTAGTTCAGAAGTCGAGCCAAAGATCGATAAGTTCAGTGCAATGGCCAGCATCTGCAATACGCGCCGTGGTGAATCCTAGTTCGAACCGCGGTGCAACAAGGCGAGATCGAAATGAGTAAGAACACGACCGACACAGCCCTGCATCGAAACCCCTTTTGCGTCCTCGGCGTCACCACACGTGACGACCGCCGAAAAATAGTCGCAATGGCTGAAGAACAGTCCCTACATCTCGACAGTGACGTCTGCCAAAAAGCGCGCTCCGCACTCATCAATCCTAGGACGAGGCTTTCGGCCGAGATAGCGTGGATGCCAGGAGTCGCGCCGCGAATCGTCGAGAACTTGATGCAAAGCCTCTCCGACAATCCACAAGCCATTCGGTCCGAACAAGGGCTGCCTGGCCTGGCGAGAGCGAACCTAATGGCAACTGCCTGCGAACTCTTCGCCGACGACGAATCGGTGTTGCCCTTGGCCAGATTCATTCGCGACTTCGCCGAGGTGGTTGAAACCATCGATCTTGAGGAGGTCCTGCGTGATGTCAACAAGGATCGCAGCATCTCCGGGTTTCCGGAGGTGCAAGCCGCCGAATTGGTCGAGGAAGAATTATCTGAACGTCGCAAGGCCTACCGATCGGCCCTCAGGAACTTACTGGACACGATGGAGCCGACCAAGCTGACCGAAACCTTGTCGACGGCGGTGAACCTCGCCACCGACAAGGGAAACACGCACGGCCCCACTCTACTCGACGACTTAGTTGACAGCTACGAGGTTGAGGCGCAGGGACTCTTGCAAAAAGAGGCAGAAACTCTGTTTATCGTCATCGAAAGTGCACGTCAGGCTGCGCCGCGCGGTGCACAAGCGGTCGACGTGGTTCTCGATGGGCTCGAGAAGATTGCGCGCAACTGGTATCGATTCACGAAGCCGATCCAGACTAGCGCGAAATCCCGCGGTATCGTTCATCAACCGAGCCAGGATCTCGCGTATGCGCTGAGAGGCGTTGGGGTCATGCTAAATAACGAACACAGTATGCTTGACCAAGCCGACCGGATAACTCGACTACTACGCGAGCTCTTTGCAGAACTGCCCGAGGTTGCAGAGAGAGCTCAGGAAGACTCCGAAGTGATTCGGGGGCTGCGGTTGCAGGCGGAGGAACGCGACCGAGATAACGAGCAGTGGGCGCGCGACATTACCTTCTGTGCAGAGGTTGGTCTAATTTTCAAAGACGAGTTGGCGATCTCACCGCAAGGCATACGCTGCAACGGGCGCTCTATTCCACTCAACTCGATTACGCGAGTGCGCTGGGGGGGAGTGCGTCGATCAGTAAACGGAGTTCCTACTGGAACAGACTACACAATTGCCATCGGCAACAACGATTCCGAACAGGTCGTCAAACTACGTAAGGAAGCAACCTACTCGGGGTTTGTCGCCGCGCTTTGGCGTGCCGTCTGCGTCCGCCTTGTCCTAGAGATGATCGCCGCTCTCGAAAAGGGTCAATCATTTTCCTTTGGGGACTTCGTAGTCGAGGACGACGCTGTGACTTTGGTTCGCCATAAATTCTTTGGATCGAACGAACGGGTTCGCCTTAACTGGCACGAGGTCCGTGTTTGGAGTGCGGATGGTCGATTTTATATTGGCACCCCCGACCGGAAAGGGGCCTATGGATCAGCGTCTTACGTCCACGTCTGTAACACGCACATCATTGAGCACATCATTCGTGGAGGATTCGAAAAAGGCATTCATAAATTAAGTGACTACGTTAGGGGATGATCTTCCATGGCGAATGAAAAAAGTAAGAAGGGATTCGCAGGGCTCGAATCGATGGCCTCAGATGTCACGACTCTCCCAATCCCCCCTACTAGTCCGCCCTCACCGGAACGAAGCGATACTCTACAAGCCGGCGAGTCAGCACCCATCTATGCAGGAGCACTGCAGCCCACTTCCAGACCCAATGGTTCTGCGAAATGGTGGGCTATCGGAATCGGTTTACTAGTGCTGTTCGCATTGCTTCTGAATTCTCATACTCCATCTCAGTCGCCTCCAGTTCAGGGCATCGAAACCAACCAAACATCATCAAGTGGTTTCGAAACTCCGAATTCATCTCTTTCCGCTACGTCAGAGCAGACAATCGCTTCCAACGAAGAAAACATTCCGCCTGCCGGTAAAGGACTAATACTCGACCGCTCACAGATTCGCTATTGTCTTTCACAGAAGATGCGGCTGGAAGCGTGGGATGGGCAAGTAATCCAAACTTCGGAGATATCCGTGAACGCGTTCAACGTGGCAATAGCGGACTACAATTCCCGATGTTCAAATTTTCGCTACTACGTCAGCGAATTCGAGCGTGTCCGCGCCGAAGTCGAGGTAAACCGCGCGGCCCTGACACAGCAGGGCTTTTCCAAGGCTGCTGCGGCAAATCAATACAATGCCAATTTGCAAAATGCACCGGCAATCAAAACTAGCTTTGACTGCGCGAAAGCCCGCTCGGATGCGGAGCATCTAATTTGCAGCGATGCTCAACTAGCGGCGGAAGATGTCGAGCTCGCAAGCCTCTTTGCCCATGCCAAGGCGGTGGTTCGGGACCGGGTCGCATTCAGGGAGCACGCGAGGCAGCAATGGAACTATCGCGAGCGCAACTGTCACGACCGGCTTTGCCTAGGTCAATGGTATGCAGGTCAGCGGCAGTGGCTGACGACAGTCGTAGAAAGTCAGGGAATGATGAATGCACCCGGTGAAAATGATTGATGTTGCACGAACTCGATAGAACAGTCGCTTAGCTACACCGAACCTTTAACGTTCCTGTTGCCTCTGGCGGCTCTACACGATAGCCGGCATGCCTGAGGACTAGCGCGCACAAGGAGAGAAAGTCCTCCACCGACAGATCATTCTTCGCGTCGTTCGTCCGCCACGCACAGATTTTGAAAGAAGCCTCATTGGCTGAAGCCTCGACGTGGTCCACCGTGGGCAGCAGCGCGAAACCAGCCTTGTAGTGGTGCCCGCCCTCTTGCGAATCGGCATTGACATAGGTCGAGATGAGATGCCAGTCAAGCGACTTGCCTGTGTAGGCGTCCAAGCCACCGCTCGCGACAACGGCCGCGTGGATCGCATCTCTGTATTGCGCGCCCGTCGCGAGCATGCCGCGCTTGCGATCTCGAACGACATGTGCCCGCGCTTTTCGCAGCAGCCACCGCACGTAGACCTCCTCGGAGACCACCCCTTCGAGAAATGGCGGCATCGACCGCTTTCGTGTCATCGTTGTTGTTCTCTTGCGCCCGTGGTTCGTGGCAAAAAATCGGAGCCGTGCACCGGCAGGCTCCGAAGGAAGAAATGATCGAGTGGGCGGTCACGAAATATCCGCCCCCTGGCATTTCTGCCGCTTCGTGCCTGTCTTCGCTTACTCGCCATCGCAACAAGCACTTCCGAGCTCACTGGCGAAAGCCAACGCGCCATCAATATCCAGATGTGTCGACGCGAACGCACGCCGCCTCACTTTTTCAGGTAGCGCCCAATCCCATTTCTCTTGCTCGAGATTTTCAATTTTCCCGAGCGAATCCAGGGCTGTCGTCGCATCCCATTCACCGATCTCCCCAAAGACGTTGACTAGACGGTCAACGTTTCCGTTGGTAACGCTGACGACCACACCACCGTTGAAGGCATCGATTTTGTGGGCCTTGAGCAGCAAGACGAGTGTGTCGTTAATCCAGTCACCGCGCCAAGTAGCGATGTGCACTTCCGCTCCTTCCGATATGAACGTGGCGGAAGCCAACGAGGCATCAGCATAGTAGCGACGTGCCTCTTGCAGCAGTTCACGACCTCGTGCGTCCAGAGTGAGTTCCGCCTGGTCACTTGCAAGAACGCGCCGCATTTCGCGCCGAACTTCGTCGTGAACCATTGCACCGTAGCCGTCAAATTGTGGCGGCGCACCACCGTGGTCAGGCAGCACATAGATGGTCTTGTTTTCCTGATCTACTTCCTGGACGCGCCAGCGCCGCCCAGCAAAAATCAGCCCCTGTCCGATTGTCAGTGGATGTGCTACTGGCAGGCTCCCGAGTTGGCGCCCTTTGGCAATCAGTCGGAACTCCTCGTCAGTCGCAAACGCGGAATAGAACTCATAGTGGTTGACCAACTTCTCGCCCGCCTCGCCGTGCAGCAGCAGGCCGTTCGACGACTGCACAATGAGGTCGAGCTTGCCAAGATGAAGCAGAATCTCCGTGAATGTCTGCTTATCGATCGCGTCGAACGTGCCGCTCGCAATCAGGCTGCTCCATAGATATCCTGCAGTGCACCCTCCGCGTTCAGCGATGATTGAAAGAATCTGTTGTACGAGAGTCGATGCATGGAGGCCGCCGATTCGTGGTGGCTCGAACCATTTCCGCATCAGCAGATGCACCATAGCGACCGACTGAACCAGACCTTCGCGTATCCTGTCCGAAAAGTCGGACTGCGGTGTTAGATCGGACTCTATACAGTAGCCACGGAGGATGGATGGTTCTCCTTTGCGGCGGCCGGATCGACCTAGACGCTGACGCAGGCTCGCCACCGAGGGCGGTGCCCCAATCTGCGCAATACTCTTCACTGAGCCAATATCGATTCCGAGTTCAAGTGTAGTCGTGCAAATGGCGCTAGCCGGTCTTGCACCTTCCTTCAAAGCTCGCTCGGTGTCCTCTCGTAGTTCCTTCGAAAGGCTTCCGTGGTGAGGCCAGAATTCGTTGGGATACGCGTCGCGCTCGCACGCGCGGCGCAAAAGATCCGCGTACGTTTCCACCTGTCTGCGGCTGTTCGGAAATATGAGATTGTTAGAGCCGCGCAACGACGCATAAAGCTGATTCGCAACGTCAACGGTACTTCCTGGGAGCGCATCCTCAAGCTCCGGACTTTCAAGATCAGGTTCGCGCTCTACGCGTGGCGGTCGATGCACGAAGCCTTTGATTAGGACCTTCAGCTCCTGAGTGGTACTTTTTGACTCAATGATGCCAATCGTCGACTCGCCACCCGGACGCAAGAACCGCGCGGCGAGCTGCATGTCCCCGAGGGTCGCCGATAGGCCGACACGTGGCACTGCATGACCACATGCACGTTCAACGCGATACATCAAGGACTGAAGCTGCTTTCCTCGCTCGGAGCCGATAAAAGCGTGCAATTCGTCGACAACGATGTAGCGCAGAGAAGCGAATGTCGCCTCCATGGACGCCCCGCGGTTGACGAACATCGCTTCTAGGGATTCGGGTGTTATCAGAAGAACGCCCGTCGGATTCCTGAAAAATCGCTGCTTCTTACTGCTGGAAACATCACCGTGCCATCCGACAACGGAAATCTCTAGCTCCTCGCAAAGGCTATCCAGCCGAGACCACTGGTCGTTGATGAGAGCCTTAAGGGGACTAACGTAAAGAACTGATCCACTGCACGGAGACTCGCGCAGCAGGTTTGACAAGATCGGAAGAAATGCCGCTTCAGTCTTCCCAGCCGCTGTTTGGGCCGCAATGATGATGTCTCGGTCGGCATTGATTAGCGCAGGCACCGCACGCTCCTGCGCGTCGCGCAACTCAGTCCACCCTTCTCTCCAGATCCACCGGCGAATCCTTTCGTCGAGAAGGTCAAAGCTCCTCGAATCAGCCGAGGCGGAAGCTGGCGAATTCATCGTCACCCTCGGTCGCCACGTCACTCATGCCCCCGGTGTCTTTCTCGACTTCGAGCGCGCCGATCAGTTGCTGCCATTCAGCTGTTGGATTCTGTTCGAGTACGGCCAAGAGATTGATGAAGGCGGTAATCGTAGTTCGTGGCGTGCGAAAATATTGGTCGCCGAGACGCATCGCGCAATGAGCCATGAAAGCGGGAATAGCTTCGGCCGGCAGTTGCGCCTTTGCCTCGTCGCCGAACGCATGCACGAGGCGAATCTTGTCCAGCAGAACATAGAAGTCTTCCGGCGTAAGACTGGCAAGCCGGATGACGGGGCCCGTGTAATCGACAAGCCCGCTCGTGGCGAATGTATTTTCTGCGAGTCGCGACTGGAGAGCCGTATAGCTGTAAAGCCCGCGTTTCGTGTCCAACAGAAATTCAGGCGTGCCACCGAGGACGAATCCGAGCCCTTCAGCAGAACCCTGAAGAGAGTCGTTCAGGATCCTCAGGATTTGTTCGTAGTTCGCGTTCCGTGCCTGAACGTTCGCGAGCTTGTAAAGATTGACCAGTTCATCGAGGCACACCAGCAGCCCGCTGTACCCTGCAAGTCTTACGAAACGTGCCATTAGCTTAAGTTGGTCGTAGACCGACGCATCATCAATGATAGTGCGTACGCCCAGCGCGGCACGTGCATCCGTCTTCGTAGTGAACTCACCTCTCAACCAGCGAACGGCATCACCCTTGAGCTGCTCATTTCCCTCTTCAAACCCACGGCAATATGCGGCGATGACGTCGGCGAAATCATATCCGTTGACCATCTCGGTCAACTGGTTGAGCTGAGCACGAATAACCTCTTCGCTCGTTCGCCCTGCTGCCTTCGCTTCGGTTTTTGCTTGGCCGATGAATTTTTCGACGATGGCCGCCATGGCACCGCCATCAGCCTTCGTACGTGTTGAGATGTTCTTCGCCAGTTCAGCGTACAACGAGCGCGCCTGCCCGCCCGACGCATGCAATCGGCGGTCGGGATTCAGGTCCGCGTGGACCGTGACAAGTTTTTTCTCCAGGGCAATAGCCCGCACGAGATTCAAGAAAAACGTCTTGCCTGCACCGTACTCACCGGTCACCACGCGGAAACTCGATCCGCCATCGGCGACGCGCGCGATGTCCTGGATCAGGGCATCGAGTTCTTTCTGACGACCCACCTGAATCAGGTGTTGTCCGATTCGCGGAACGACGCCCGCGCGGAGTGACTGAAGAACCGCATCGCGATCCTTGGGACGAATTGTTGTCATGCTGCTAACCGTTGTGCAAGTTCCTGATTGATTTCGATTGGGTCGTCCCCGTCAATGAGCGGTTCGTCCCAGTGATCAAGCGCAGCCTCATTGACCTGTTCAATGGCGCCATCTAGCATCATTTCAAGGTCAGATGCAGCATCGACCAACTCCGCGCGCGTCCATTTCGGCCTCGTCAGCAGCAGCCGAAGGAACGCCGAGTGAGCATCGTCCATCCCGAGCAAGCTAAAGGACTCTGGCTTCGTTGCCAGGGCAGCGGCGTGATCCGAAACTAGCTGGGCGCCCGACTCCTCGTCGGCAAACACGCCGGCCAACATTGCGGATACCTTTGCAGTCTCCTTTTGGAGCGCTTCGATTCGAGCGGAATCAAGTGTGAAGGTCGGCTGCGACGACACAAGCTTCAACGTAGGTGCGTTGGTGTGCGCTTGCGACAAGCTTGGAGAACCAACAACGGCATTACCGTGTAGATCCCTATATAACTGCTGCGGGTCGAGTCCGAGCATCTGGTACACTTTTTCTAGCAGCTTGACTTCCGCCGGCGACACAACAGCGTCCGCGTTTGCGGTCTGGATCAGCAGCGTTGCAAGGGAATGCTTCGCGTCCACCGACAGTGGCTCAAGCCGCTTTTTGAGGCTTGCCAGAGTCGGCGGTTGTGCGATCTGCACCTGCACACGTGCTTTGAGCCGATCCTGCTGACGTGGGGCCATCTGCGACCAGGATTCAATCTGTCGATAGATGAGCTCAATTTCGGGCTCCGTCGCCGCCCCATCAGCCATCGCGATCGAAGCAGCCATGTCCACCATCAACGCTAGCGTGAGATATGTCTCGTCCGCCAGGTTTGTGGAATTGCTAGGTGGCGTCGTGTACAACGCCACAAAATCCGTGTTCTTCGGTGTGCGCCCCGAAATTCGCACATCCGGCTCCATTGCTACGCCGGCTTCTCCAAGCACGCGAGCGAGGGTCGCCAGCTTGTCGCGCGTGAGGTTCCCTGCTGCCTTGAACCGCTCAAACAGATTTCCGAAAGTTGTCACGACGGTACTACTAGCGACTGACGTGACGAGTGTTTCGAGTTCGAGTCGAGCACTCTCCTGCCAAAGCTCAACCGGGAGTAGGAGGGTGCTTTCCAGCGTACCCTCTGCGTCTGGGTTCCGCCCCAAAAATCTGCTGTAAGCGTCCAGTGCATCGGTGCACTCGTACACCAACTCCTGTAGCTTGTTTCTCGGGCCGGTCACGGCCGTGAGATCGGGCAACGAGGTAATGTAGTCCGGATATTCAATTTCGCGGAGCGCGTAGAACGATGTGGACGCAGGCGCTCGAAGCTTCGTTTTGTTCACGGGCAGTCTCATCCCGTCGCGATACTTCTCGACGTACTTCCTCTCGAACAACTGACGGAATTCGCGGGCACAACGGGTCACCGGCGTACGCTTGTTGACGGCACCGTCACCCAACACCCACGCGAGGGCCCACTCGACAGGAACGGGCGCTTTGCCCACCGACGCCTGGCCGAACGCTACGCGTATGCTAAGTGGCACTTCGAATGTGTTGCTGATTGGGCCTGGCCTCTGCTCATACTGCCGCCTGGGATGCACCGAATGCACGGAGATGAACTCGAGCAGATTGTCGACAGCGCTCGTGGAAAGCGTGTTCGAATATACAGTTTTCAGACGCAGCAGCTCAGTCGCGATAGCATCGAACTCCCCCTTTTCGACGCGGCCCTGCATCCCATCCACGAGAACACGGCGTTCGAGTCCGTGGAGGTAGAACTGTACGAAGCCTCGATGCAATTGCGGATCTGACCGGTCGGATGCCAGCCATTGGATATATGTTCGTCGATGTGCAGCAGAAAACGAGTTGTAACTCAGCCAGTAGTCTTCGGGACCAACCGAGCTTTCACTCCCTTTCGCTGCCACGTTCGAATTCGGAACAACAGCGCACGCATCGAGGCCTTGGTACCCCTCGCCTCGTCGCGGTGTACCGAGAAAGAACATACCCCCAGTAATCGTTGTTCCGGCAATGTCCACAGCCTCGCCGCGATTGATCCAGTGAACTTTTGGCGAAGACTCGACGCTCGGGGGCGCGATCCGATAGGATGAGCCAGTTGAATCAGATGACAGTGTTACCGTCAAAAATTCCTCATCGTGCTCTGGCCGGGTCTCTAATGTAGCTTTCGGCATAACCTCCGCCGGCCCAATAGATTGCGACTCCGCCGAGCTTGTGCTCATGGAGTTCGTTGTCGGGGGCAATTGCTTTTTCTTTGTAAGGGCGGAAATGCTTACACAGACAACGGTGAACACCAAAGCGATCGTCCAGCTCCCTTTCGGGGCCACAACGATAGCAATCAATAGGGCCATGACGAGCACGCCCACCCCGGCACCCGACTTTTTTGCCTTGCGGCTCATAGTTTTGGTCTCTCGCTTCTTCGAACTCAGCCGCCATCCGGTCAGGCAGTCCGATTGGACGATTATATTACGCTGGAATATGCGTCCTCGGGCATCGCGTTCGAAATCAAACGGCGGCTCCCTTTCGAAGGTTCTCCTCTTCGCGATGAATGGTTCGGCACACACTAGAGGGGGAGAGGCACACGGAAAATCGACGCTGGACGCGTCGGTTAGCGGGAACGCCTTGATATCGAGTATCGGCCGGCAGATCCCGACAAGCTCAACCTGCACTATGCGAATAGCGCGAGCTGCCACTATCACGCGCAGCGCAGCATCGAAACTGGACATGATCACGCGACAGGACATGGTCTTGCACTCGCCTGCTGCTGCGCGCTGAAGTAGCGTGGGGACGACTGTTGACTGCGTCAAACCGGCGTTTCCGTACTCCAGCGCCCGACTCTTGCGATTCAGCGGTACGCAACTGACGAGGACTGGCACGCTTGCCGAACTTGAAATTCCCCATAGCTACCACAGACTTGTCGTAGCCATTTCAAGATGTCGTGGCGCCAGCTAAATAGAAATGTCCGGTTTTGAGGTTGGGGTTAGGGTTGGTT
>NZ_QTPV01000037.1:0-80500 GCF_003857985.1 Burkholderia sp. Bp9090 | reverse complement strand
GCTGCACTGGCGATTGTCGTCGAGATCGGCGGTTCGCTGTGCGTGGTGTTTCGCCGCTTCACGTGGCTCGGCGCCGGGAGCCTCGGCATGCTGACGCTCGTCGCGATGGTCGTGGCGAACGATTTCTGGAACCGCTCGGGCGCCGAACATTTCATGGCGCTCAACAGCTTTTTCGAGCATCTTGGGCTGATCGCGGCACTTGTGCTCGCGACCGTGCTCCACGATGCGCGGCAACCGGCCGGCGACGGCCGCGCGTGACCGGGGTTTACCGGGCCGTTGCACCATTTGATGAAACAACAAGGATATCCGTTATGAGAACCCTTCGTTCCGTGTTGCTGGCGCTTGCGCTTGCCACCGGCCTCGTCGCCGCGCCAGGTGGCGTGTTCGCGAAACCGCCGGTGCCGCCCGCAGTCGCGCCGACGGTGGCCGTCGGTCCGCAGTACGACACCACGCACGTGTGCGTCGCGCCGGAAGACTTCGACCGCTTCACCGACAGTTTCGTCGCGACGTTCGGCGGCAAGAAATCGAAGCAGGGCGTGTTCCAGGTCACGCCGACGCCGAGCCAGACGATGTCGCAACTCGTGCTGACGCCGGTCGGCACGATCTCGGTGTTCGGCTTCAAGACGCCGGTCCCGTATCCGTTCTGCGCGGAGCGCACCGGCTATCTCGTCACCGACATGGACGTCGCGGTGAAGTCGGCGCGCGAGCACGGCGCCGACGTGATCGTCGACACGTTCCCCGATCCGATCGGCCGCGATGCGGTCGTTGCGTGGACGGGCGGCGTGAACATGCAGCTCTACTGGCACACCCAGGCGCCGCACTACGACGCGTTGCAGACCATCCCCGAGAACCGGGTCTACGTGTCGCCACAAAGCGTACGCAAGTTCGTGCACGATTTCGTCAAGTTCTCGAAAGGCAAGGTGGTGTCCGATAACCTGAAGGCGCCGGGCATCGAGATCGGCCGGCCGAACGACACGTATCGCCGGATTCGCATCGAATCGGGCTTCGGCAAGATGACCGTGCTCGTGACGGACGGCCATCTGCCTTACCCGTACGGGCGCGAGATGACGGGCTACGACGTGTCGGACCTGGCCGCCACGCTGGAGAAGGCCAAGGCGGCGGGTGTGAGCGTGCTCGTGCCGCCGTACACCGCAGACGGCCGCGACGCGGCACTCGTGCAGTTCCCGGGCGGCTACGTCGCCGAAATCCACGCGAGCGCAGCGCGATGAAGCACGAAGACACGATCCTTGCCGCGGTGGCCGGCTTCGTCGATACGCTGAGCTTCGTCGCGCTGTTCGGGCTGTTCACCGCACACGTGACGGGCAACTTCGTGCTGATCGGCGCGGGCATCGCGGGCTTCGGCCAGGGTGTCGTGCTGAAGCTCAGCGTGTTTCCCGCGTTCGTGTGCGGCGTGATCGCGGCGAGCCTGATCGCGCGGTCGATGTCCGGGCGGCCCGCCTGGCAGGGCACGCGCGCGCTGCACGCGGTGCAGGCCGTGCTGCTGCTCGGCTTCTGCGCGGCCGGCGTGTGGGCGACGCCCGTCACGCAGCCCGACAGCTTGCCGGCGCTCGTGGCCGGCATCGTCGGCACGTTCGCGATGGGCGTGCAGAACGCGCATCCGCGCGTGATTTCGCGCGCGGGCGGCGTGCCGAACACGGTGATGACGGGCAACGTGACGCAGGCGATCCTCGACGTCGTCGACCTGCTGTCGGCCGGCACGGCCGACGCCGCGCGCGCGGCGGCGCGGGCGCGCTTCGGCAAGATGCTGCCGGCGATCGTCGCGTTCGCGCTCGGCGCGGCGTGCGGTGCGCTCGGGTTCCGCTACGCCGGATTCCTGGCGCTGCTCGCGCCGGTCGGCGCGCTCGCGACGCTTGCACTGTGTGCGGCGCAAGCGGCCGCACCCGCCGCGCAGGAGCGCGCATGATCGCGCGGGGGCAGCGCAGACGCGATGCCCGCGGCTTCGAACGGGCCGCGCGCCTGTCGGTCGTCGCGGCGCTGTTGTGCGCGGGCGCCGACGCGGCGGTCGCGGAAACGGCGGCTGAAACGACTTCGACTTCGACACCGACGCAAGGACCGGCGCAGCCTTCGGCTGCGTCATCGGTTTCGACCTCGACGCCGGCAGCGACCCAGACGGCCACCGCCGCATCGGCCTGTACGGCCAAGCGCCCGACGGTGCTGTTCAACCGCTGGCAGGAGGACTGGTCGGTGCTCGCGAATCCGTGCGTGCCGCGCGCGCCGCTCGACGGGCTGAAATACATTCCGCTCGGCAACGATCCGGCCTCCTATCTATCGCTCGGCGTGAACCTGCGCGAGCGGCTGGAGACCAACGACGCGCCGCTGTTCGGAATCGGCTCCGCGCAATCGGACACGTACCTGATCCAGCGCGTCGAAGTGCATGCCGATGCGCATCTCGGCCAGCACTGGCAGTTCTTCGCGCAGTTGCAGGACGCGCGCGCGTTCGGCAAGAACACGGTGTCGCCCGTCGACAAAAACCCGCTCGATCTCGAACAGGCGTTCGCGACCTACACGGGCGCGCTCGGCGGCGGCACGTTCAAGTTCCGCGTCGGCCGGCAGGAAATGGCGTTCGACCTGCAGCGCTTCATCGCCACGCGCGACGGCCCGAACGTGCGGCAGGCGTTCGATGCGGTCTGGGCCGATTACGAATACGGGAAATGGCGCTTCATCGGCTACGCGACGCAACCGGTGCAGAACCGCAACGCGTCCGATTTCGACGACGTGTCCAATCGCGGTCTCACGTTCAGCGGCGTGCGCTTCGAGCGGCAGTCGGTCGGGCCGGGCGACCTGTCCGGCTACTGGTCGCGCTACAACCGCCGCAACGCGCGTTTCCTCGATGCGAGCGGCGCCGAGCATCGCGATGTGTGGGACGTTCGCTACACGGGCACGCAGGGCCGTTTCGACTGGGATCTCGAGACGATGCTGCAGACCGGGACGGTCGGCAACGACACGATCGGTGCGTGGGCCGTCGGCTCGATCGCGGGCTACAAGCTCGATGCGCCGTGGTCGCCGCGCGTCGCGTTGCAGATCGATGCGGCCTCGGGCGACCGGCATCCGCACGACGGCCGCGTCGGCACCTTCAATCCGCTGTTTCCGAACGGCTATTACTTCACGCTGGCCGGCTACACGAGCTATGCGAACCTGATCCACGTGAAGCCGTCCGTGACGCTGAAGCCGTCGGCGAACCTGTCGCTGCTGGGCGCGCTGGGTTTCCAGTGGCGCGAGACGACCGGCGACGCCGTCTATCAGCAGCCGAACATTCCGGTGCCCGGCACGGCAGGCAAGGGCGGCCGCTGGACGGGGATGTACGTGCAGCTGCGCGCGGACTGGACGATCGCCGCGAACCTGATCGGCGCCGTCGAGGCCGTGCACTTCCAGGTCGGCGACGCGATCCGGCAGGCGGGCGGACACAACGCGGACTACGTCGGCGTCGAGCTGAAGTACGGCTGGTGACGCGGCCGCGCGGCAACGCGCGCGCATGAAAAACACCCCAAAGGCTGGATTCGCATCCGGCGTTTGGGGTGCAGGTCGCCGCGGGTTGCCCTTCGTTCGTCCGGGCCGGCCGCGCGGCCGGCCCGTTCGCGGCGATGCCGTTACAGGTTCGGCGACAGCGTGAGCGCGTTCGTCAGGTCGCCCATCGGCTGCGCGCCGTTCGCCTTCAGCGCGTCGTCGCGCTGCTGCAGGCCCGGCAGGCGCGGCAGCGAGAAGCGGCGCGTGATGAGACGCAGGATCGAACCCGTGTCGTACTGCGTGTGGTCCACGAAACCCTTCTTCGCGTACGGCGACACGATCAGCGCCGGAATACGCGTGCCCGGACCCCAGCGATCGGCGGTCGGCGGCGCGGCATGATCCCAGAAGCCGCCGTTCTCGTCGTACGTGACGACGACGACCATGTTCTTCCACTGCGGGCTTGCCTGCAGGTGCGCGATCACGTCGGCGATGTGCTGGTCGCCGGAGGTGACGTCCGTGTAGCCCGGGTGCTCGTTCAGGTTGCCTTGCGGCTTGTAGAACGTGACCTGCGGCAGCGTGCCCGCGTCGATCGCCTTGATGAACTCGGCGCCGTTCGCGCCGCCGTCGAGCAGGTGCTGCGCGCGGCTCGCGGTGCCCGGTGCCTGGTTCGCGAAGTAGTTGAACGGCTGGTGGTGCGGCTGGAAGTTCGGCGTCGACAGGTCGGCGCCGTAGATCACGTTCGACGTGCCGTTCTGGCTTGCCTGCAGCGCCTGGCCCCACGCGCCGCCGTACCATGCCCACGACACGCCCGCGTTGGTCATCAGGTCGCCGATGTTGGTCGCCGTCTGCGGCGGCATCGTCGACGGATTGGCCGGATCGGCGAGCAGCGGATCGCCGCCCGTGGCTGCCTTGTTGCCGCTCGGCTGATACGGCGGCTGCATCGTGTTGACCGCGAAGAAGTCGGGCGTGATCGCGCCGTCGTTGACGAACTTCGGCGGGCCGCTGAGCGCGGACGCGGGCGAGTTCGTCGCAACCTTCAGCGACTTGCCGTCCGCGTTCAACACGGCGATCTTGCCGGCCGCGGGGCTCGTATTCGCGTTCGCGTAGAACGGCGCGCACGCGCAGATCAGGTACTGGTGGTTCAGGAACGAGCCGCCGAACGCGCCCATGAAGAAGTTGTCGGCGAGCACGTACTGCTGCGCGATCTTCCACAGCGGCAGCTTCGACGGGTCCGGCGTGTAGTGGCCCATCGTCAGGCCGCCTGCATCGGTCCATGCGGCGTACATGTCGTTCTTGCCGCCGTTGATCTGCATCTGGTCCTGGTAGAAGCGGTGCACGATGTCGCGCGTCGCGATGCTCATCGACTGGTTGAAGCCCTTCGGATCGTCGATCGCGAACGGCGCGTTCGGCAGGTTCGCCGTCATCGCTTCGGTGACCGCCGGCGTGATGCCGGTCGCGGTCAGGCCGCCCCAGATCTTCGGCAGCGTCGCCATCGTCGAGCCGTCGCGATCCTTCTGCACCGAGTTCGCCGCCGTCGCGTTCTGCAGGCCGTTCGCGCCCGGGAAGTTGCCGTACAGGTTGTCGAAGCTGCGGTTTTCCGCGTAGATCACGACGACGTTCTTGACGGCCGACAGGCCTTGCTGCGTGACATCGTCGCCGCCGCAGGCGGTCAGGCTGAGCGCGGCCGCGAGGGCGATCGGCGTGTAACGAATCCAGGCGTGCTTCTTCATGCGATGTTCTCTCTTTCGTCGTGTGTCGCGTGTGGGAATCGCGGTGGTGTCGGGCCGGCGCGGGAACCTTCGGACACCTGCCGGCTGCGCGCATTATCTGGAACCGATTTGACAGCCGGGTGTAGGGGCGCTTTCAAATGACTGTCGGTCGAACGTCATGCGGCGGTCACGGAACTGACATAAGCTCCGGCCGATTGCCCACCGCTACAAGAAGAACGACGATGCACAGCCTTCTGAAATCCTTCGCGTCCGCGCGATCGCTGATCCCTGCCGCGGCGGCGCTGGCGCTGGTCGGCGGGCTCGCGGCGCTCGCCGGTTGCGATGCGCGCCCCGGTGCCGATGCATCGGCCGCCGCCATCGTGCCGGCGGCACAGGCCGCACCGGCCGCTCCGGCGGTCGCGCCGGCCAGCCAGCCGCAGACGCGCGCACAGGTATTCGAGGGCGTGAAGCAGATGACGGCGCTCGGCAAACAGTTGTTCTCCGATCCGTCGCTGTCGGGGTCCGGCAAGCTCGCGTGCGCGTCGTGCCATAGCGCCGAGCATGCGTTCGGGCCGCCGAACGCGCTGTCGGTGCAACTCGGCGGCGACGACATGCACAGCACGGGCTTTCGTGCGGTGCCGTCGCTGAAGTACCTGCGCGGCATTCCGCCGTTCAGCGAGCACTTCCACGATTCGCCGGACGAAGGTGACGAAAGCATCGATGCGGGCCCGACCGGCGGGCTGACCTGGGATGGCCGCGTCGATACGCGCGATGCGCAGGCGCGCATTCCGCTCACGTCGCCCTTCGAGATGAGCAGTTCGCCGGCGCGGGTTGCGAAGGCGGTTCGCGCCGCGCCGTATGCCGACGCGTTCCGCAAGGCGTTCGGCGATCAGGTTCTCGGCGACGACCAGGCGACGTTCGGTGCGGTGCTGCGCGCGCTCGACGCATTCCAGCAGCAGCCGGCGCTGTTCGATCCGTACACGAGCAAGTACGACGCCTATCTGGCCGGCCACGCGCAGCTCACGCCCGCGGAGCTGCGCGGGCTGCAGCTGTTCAACGACGAGAAGAAGGGCAACTGCGCGAGCTGCCACGTGAGCCAGCGCACGCTCGAAGGCGGCCCGCCGCAGTTCAGCGATTTCGGCCTGATCGCGATCGCGGTGCCGCGCAACCGCGCGCTGCCGGTCAATCGCGATCCGCGCTTTTACGACCTCGGCGCGTGCGGCCCCGAGCGCACCGACCTGAAGGGCCGTGACGAATTCTGCGGCTTGTTCCGCACGCCGTCGCTGCGCAACGTCGCGCTGCGCAAGACGTTCTTCCACAACGGCGTGTACCACTCGCTCGAGGACGTGATGCGCTTCTACGTCGAGCGTGACATCCATCCGGAGAAGTTCTATCCGGTCGTGCACGGCAAGGTGCAGGTCTACGACGACCTGCCGAAGCGCTACTGGCCGAACATCAACCGCGAGTCGCCGTTCGACCGCAAGCGCGGCGACGCGCCCGCGCTGAACGCGGCCGAGATCAAGGACGTGATCGCGTTCCTGAACACGCTGACCGACGGATATCAACCGGCAGCCGCGTCGGCGGCCCGCTAGACGACGTTCCTGGCGGCACGCATGCTATGCTCGCTGGCTGACGGGCGTGCCGGTTCGCCGGCCGCCGGAGTGCCGGCCGCGCGCCATGCCGTTCGATCGAACATCCAAGGAGAACAACACATGTCGATGCGTGCATCCCTTTCCGTCGTCACGCGCGTGCTGGCCGGCGCCGCGTGCGCAGCCGCGATGCTGCCTGCCTACGCACAGAGCAACCTGGGCTTCCTGAACGACACGCCGCTCGCCTACTTCAGCAAGACCGACCGTGCGTCGCTGGCCAAGGCCGTGGCGCAGGTGCGCGACGAAGGCAAGGACGGCGAGACCACGACCTGGCAGAGCAGCGGCCGCGGCACGCAGATCGATGCGAAGCTCACGCCGTCGACGTCCGAGAACGACGGCAAGACCTGCCGCGAGATCGCCACCGACATTTCCGCGAAGGGCCAGACGCTGACGCTCAAGCCCGTCTATTGCAAGACCGCCACGGGCAAGTGGCAGCTGCAGAAGCGCTGAGCGCGCGTGCAATGAAGCGCAGCGGTGCGTCGCGCACGGTGTCGTGCGGCGTCGTGATTCTCGACGGGGCCGGCCGCGTATTCCTCGCGCACGCGACGGACACCACGCACTGGGACATCCCGAAGGGGCAGGGCGAGCCCGGCGAATCGCCGGTCGACGCGGCGCTGCGGGAGCTGCGCGAGGAAACCGGCATCGAGTTCGCGCCGGCGCGGCTGCTCGATCTCGGCCGCTTCGCCTACCGTCACGACAAGGACTTGCACCTGTTCGCGGTGCAGGTCGCGGACGACGAGATCGATCCCGCGCGCTGCACGTGCACGTCGCTGTTCCCGAGCCGTCGCGACGGCTCGCTGATTCCCGAGATGGACGCGTATCGCTGGACCGCGCCCGGCGACATCGACGCGTATGCAAGCCGCAGCCTCGCGCGGCTGTTTCGCACGACGCTGTCGCTCGCGGATCTGCACCGGCGGTTGGCGAGCGCGTAAGCGCGGCGGCCGGCGCAGCCGCGCTTGCGCGCACACAATAAAAAACGGCCCGAAGGCCGTTTTTTTTCATCCTGCGGCGGGCGGTGCGAGGCCGCCGCGCCGCGCGCGGAGCAGGCCGTCAGGCCGGCTTGCCCCAGCTGTCGCGCAGCCCGACGATCCGGTTGAACACGGGCTTGCCCGGCTTCGAATCGACGCGGTCGGCGACGAAATAGCCGTGACGCTCGAACTGCAGGCGCGTTTCCGGCGCGACGTCGCCGGCGCCCGGCTCGACGTAGGCCTGCGTGACCTTCTTCGAGTCCGGGTTCAGCGCCTCGAGGAAGTTCGCGCCGCCCGCGTCCGGGTGCGGCGCCTTGAACAGCCGGTCGTAGATCCGCACTTCGGCCGCCTGCGCGTGCTTCGCGCTGACCCAGTGGATGTTGCCCTTGACCTTGTAGTTGTTCGCGCCTTCGGTGCCCGACTTGCTGTCCGGGAAGTAGTTGCAGTGCACGGCCGTCACGTTGCCGTCGGCGTCCTTGTCGAAGCCCGTGCATTCGATCACGTAGCCGTAGCGCAGGCGCACCTTGTTGCCCGGGAACAGGCGGAAATAGCCCTTCGGCGGGTTCTCGACGAAGTCCTCGCGCTCGATCCACAACTCGCGCGAGATCGGGAAGGTGCGCACGCCGCGGTCGGGGTGGTGCGGGTGCACGGGCGCCGTGCACGCTTCTTCCTGGCCTTCCGGATAGTTGTCGATCACGAGCTTCAGCGGATCGAGCACGGCGACCGAGCGCGGCGCCTTGTCGTCGAGGTCGTCGCGCAGCGCGCCTTCGAACACGCTCATGTCGATCCACGAATCGACCTTCGTCACGCCGATCCGCTCGCAGAACAGGTGGATGCTCTCCGGCGTGAAGCCGCGGCGGCGGATGCCGACGATCGTCGGCATGCGCGGGTCGTCCCAGCCTTCGACATGACCTTCGGTGACGAGCTGCAGCAGCTTGCGCTTGCTGGTGATCGCGTACGTGAGGTTCAGGCGCGAGAATTCGATCTGTTGCGGCAGCGGGCGCGTGAACACGCCGGCTTCCGCGAGTTCGTTCAGCACCCAGTCGTACAGCGGGCGGTGATCCTCGAATTCGAGCGTGCACAGCGAATGCGTGATGCCTTCGAGCGCATCCGAGATGCAGTGCGTGTAGTCGTACATCGGATACACGCACCATGCGTCGCCGGTACGGTAGTGATGCGCGTAGCGGATCCGGTAGATCACCGGGTCGCGCATGTTCATGTTCGGCGACGCCATGTCGATCTTCGCGCGCAGCACGTGCTCGCCTTCCTTGAACTCGCCGGCCTTCATCCGGCGGAACAGGTCGAGGTTTTCCTCGGGCGAGCGGTCGCGGAACGGCGACGGCTTGCCGCCTTCGGTCAGCGAGCCGCGGTTCGCGCGCATTTCCTCGGCGCTCTGGCTGTCGACGTACGCCTTGCCGCGCTGGATCAGCAGCTCGGCGAATTCGTACAGCTTGTCGTAGTAGTCGCTCGCGAAATACTGGTGATCGACCGCGTCCTTGCGCCAGTCGAAGCCGAGCCAGCGCACGGCGTCGACGATCGAGTCGACGTATTCGACGCTTTCCTTTTCCGGGTTCGTGTCGTCGAAGCGCAGGTGGCACACGCCGCCGTAGTCGCGCGCGACGCTGAAGTTCAGGCAGATGCTCTTGGCATGGCCGATGTGCAGATAGCCGTTCGGCTCGGGCGGAAAGCGCGTCTCGACGCGGCCGCTCCATTTGCCGGTGCGGTTGTCGTCGTCGATGATGTTGCGGATGAAATTGGAAGCCGCGGGGGCGTCGTTGCGTTCGGTGCTCATGCGGTTGGCGTCAGGTTGTGTCGGCGCGTCGCGCCGGTTTAATCCCGTAATTCTACCTGACCGGGGTCCGTCCCGCGCGGGTTGCGGCGTCGACAGGGCGGTTCGCGCTGCCGATCGCAATATCTCGATAGTGTGTCGGCTGTAACACGACGTAAATCGGATTGCCCCCCGCATTCGGCTTTTCCTATGATGGCTTCACCGAATCAATGCCGCCATTCGCAGTTTTTGCGGGGCGGGAGGAAGCCAACAATCATGATGAAGAAGACCACTTTTCTCGTTCGTACCGCGGTAATCGTCGCGGCCCTGTCGCAACTCGGCGCATGCGCGATGACGCATACGCAGCGTAACGCCGGGATCGGCGCGGCAGCGGGCGGCGCGCTCGGCTACCTGATCACGGGCGGCCCGGTCGGCACGGTCGCCGGCGCCGCGGCAGGCGGCCTCGTCGGCGCCGGCGTGCGCTGACCGAAGCCGGCGCGCGTGAGCGCCGGCCGGTCGCGTGCGCAGCGCGACCGATTCATACACCGCACATCCATTCCGCGATTCGACAGGCAGCATCAGGGAGGAGCGGGTGTGCGACACTTCGTCGACATCACATAACGACTTCATTCGTCGACGAACCTTCCATGAGCGATTCTCTCGTTTTCGTGCTGCCGGGCTACGGCAACTCCGGCCCGTTCCACTGGCAAAGCCGCTGGGAGCGCGCCGACGCGCGTTTCGTACGCATCGCGATGCCCGACTGGGACCGTGCGTTCCGCAACGGCTGGTGTCTCGCGCTCGATCGTGCGGTCGAAGCCGCGCCGGGCCCCGTGACGATCGCCGCGCACAGCCTCGGCACGCTGACCACCGCGTGGTGGGCGACCCGTTACGCGCGGCCGGCCGCGCTCGAGAAAGTGCGCGGCGCGCTGCTCGTCGCGTTGCCCGATCCGGCCGGGCCGGCGTTTCCGGCCGACGCGCACGGTTTCGGGCCGGTGCCGCACGAGCGGCTGCCGTTTCCGACCTGCGTGGTTGCGAGCAGCGACGATCCGTACGGCTCGCTCGCGTTCGCGCGCAACTGCGCGCACGCGTGGGGCAGCGCGTTTCATGACCTCGGCCCGCGCGGCCACATCAACGCGGACAGCGGGCTCGGCGACTGGCCGCAGGGGCGCGGCTGGCTCGACGCGCTGGCGGTCGCGGGTTGACCGTGGCGCGCAGGGTGGGCGGACCGCAGGACCTTCAGATCGTCTGCTTCGCCTTCAACGCCGCGATCCGTTCGTTGTCGTGGCACAGCAACGGCGGAGCCACGCGCGTCGACAGTCCCCCGTAGCGTGTCGCGCCATCCGGGCTCATCGCGGTAGGCGTGCGCGGCAGCGGACTCGCCCTGCCGTTGGACAGCGCTCCGAATTTCTGACGTGTCCCATATCGCTTGAAGTCGGTAGTGGGTAGTCTGGCGGGCCATTCGACCAGACGGAAAGCCTCCATGCCAGTCCAGCCCGCACGATCCGACCGCACCAAAGAAAACAACGGAGCTGCGACGAAACGGATTCAGGTTGATCTGTCACGGCAATGCGTGGAAGCATACGAGGGGCGCGTTTGCGTGTTCCGCTTCGACTGCGTGACAGGCGACCGCGAGCACCCGACCGATCGGGGCACGTTCAGAATCCTCCGCAAGCACCACCCTTATCGCAGTCGCATGTATAACGTGCAGATGGATCATGCAATGTTCTTCACCGCGGATGGCAAGGCTTTTCATCAATACCACGGACCGATGCCGCTCGGCGTCGTGCGGCTGGCTCGCAATTCACTGAGTGACCGGTTCGGCTCGCGCGGATGTGTGCGGCTGAACGAGGCCGATGCGCGGCAGCTGTACGAATGGACACCGGTCGGAACCATGGTGCAGGTGTCATGACGCCCGCGGCAACAGGCCAGCTCGCTCGCGCGGCCGGCGTGGTGTTCGTCGCCGTGCTCGTCGTATTGGCTTGGCGAAGCATGGTCGGAAGCGCCGGCAGTCGCGTGCCGATCGCGCCGGGTACCGAAATACTCAGTGTGCAGCCGGATGAGGTGATGTCGTTCGTCTACACCGCCGGTACGCTGAACGTGAACGCTCATCGCGTGCAGTCGGCGGCGCCGTTCTCCGTGCGCGTCACGTTCGACGGCCGTGTTTCCCGGCAGTGTGTCGCGCCCCCTGGGCTGGCCGACCGGCTCGCGCCGCTCACCACGCTGATCGTGCGTGGCAGTGTGCCCGTCGCCGAGCTTGCGACGGCGTTCCCGACGCCGCTCGGCACGTTGGAAATGCGCGATCGCGTCGCCTCCGAACCGCTTCCGACATTGGTATTCCGGGGGGCGGCCGACACGGACACGGTGGCAGTCACCGGCCTCCCGGGCGCGGGCGGTCGTGCGATCGTCGTCGATCCGGCCGCGCGTGCCGCGCTCGCACTGCTCGCTGGCGGGTGCGATACGCTTGCGCAGCACTGACCCCCGATATACCCGGCCGACACTGCTTGCGTGGGCGGTCGGCCAGGTATCACACGCGCTCAAATCGCCCGCTTCGCCTTCAACGCGGCGATCCGCACATCGTCGTAGCCGAGCATGTCGCGCAGCACGTCTTCCGTCTGCGCGCCCAGCAGCGGCGGGGCGGTGCGCGCATCGGGCGGCGTCGCGCTCATCCGGATCGGATTGCGCACGAGCTTCACGTCCGCGCCGCACGGGTGCGGCAGCGACACCTGCATTCCGCGCGCGACCACCTGTTCGTTGTCGAACACCTCGTCGAGTTCGTTGATCGGCCCGCACGGCACGCCGGCCGCTTCGAGCACGGCGATCCAGTCGGCCTTGCCGCGCGCCTTCACCATCTCCGCGAGGATCGGCACCAGCGTGTCGCGGTGGCGCACGCGCGACGGATTCGTCGCGAACCGTTCGTCGTCGGCCAGCTCGGGCCGCCCGCCGGCCTCGACGAACTTGCGGAACTGCCCGTCGTTGCCGACCGCGACGATGATCCAGCCGTCGCTCGTCTGGAACGTCTGGTAAGGCACGATGTTCGGGTGCGCGTTGCCCCAGCGCACCGGCGGCTTGCCGCTCGCGAGGAAGTTGGTGTTCATGTTCGCGAGCAGCGCGACCTGCACGTCGAGCAGCGCCATGTCGATGTACTGGCCTTCGCCCGTGCGATCGCGGTGCGCGAGCGCGGCGAGCACCGCGATCGTCGAATAGAGGCCCGTCGCGAGATCGGCGATCGCCACGCCGGCTTTTTGCGGCCCGCCGCCCGGCTCGCTGTCACGCTCGCCGGTGATGCTCATGAAGCCGCCGATCCCCTGGACGATGAAGTCGTAGCCCGCGCGGTGCGCGTACGGGCCCGTCTGGCCGAACCCGGTGACCGAGCAGTAGACGAGATCGGGCTTCACCGCGCGCAGCGATTCGTAATCGAGCCCGTATTTCTTCAGCTGGCCGACCTTGTAGTTCTCGAGCACGACGTCGCTCTGCGCGGCGAGCTCGCGCACGATCTGCTGGCCTTCCGGCGTCGCGATGTCGACCGTCACCGAGCGCTTGTTGCGGTTCGCCGCGAGGTAGTACGCGGCCTCGGCCGTATCGGCGCCGGTCGCGTCCTTCAGGTACGGCGGCCCCCAGTGGCGCGTGTCGTCGCCGGCGCCGGGGCGCTCGACCTTGATCACGTCCGCGCCGAAATCGGCAAGCGTCTGCGCGCACCACGGGCCCGCGAGCACGCGGGTGAGGTCCAGCACGCGGATATGGCTCAGGGCACCCATCGTCGAATCGTCTCCTTTCATGGCTCGCCCGGCCCGAGGCAAGGCGGATTGGCATGCCGAGCATCTTAAGGCGAATCGGCCGCGCCGGTGGCCCAGGCCGCTCGTCCGGCGCGGCGGGCCGCTGGCGTGGGAGCCGCCGATCTGTATCGTATAATCGCTCGTTTACGATATCTGCCCGCCGTGCGTCCGCGAGGACGGCCGGCGTTTGAAGCCGTCTCAGCCAGACATTCCCCGCACGCCATGAAAGCTGCCGAAATCCGCGAGAAATTCCTCAAATTCTTCGAATCGAAGGGCCACACGATCGTCCGCTCGTCGAGCCTCGTGCCCGGTAACGACCCCACGCTGATGTTCACGAACTCGGGCATGGTCCAGTTCAAGGACGTGTTCCTCGGCACGGATCCGCGTCCGTACACGCGCGCCACGACCGCGCAGCGCAGCGTGCGCGCGGGCGGCAAGCACAACGACCTCGAGAACGTCGGCTACACGGCGCGCCACCACACGTTCTTCGAGATGCTCGGCAACTTCTCGTTCGGCGACTACTTCAAGCACGACGCGATCCGCTTCGCGTGGGAACTGCTGACCACGGTCTACCAGCTGCCGAAGGAAAAGCTGTGGGTCACCGTCTACCAGGAAGACGACGAAGCGTACGACATCTGGGCGAAGGAAGTCGGCGTGCCGACCGAGCGGATCATCCGCATCGGCGACAACAAGGGCGCGCGCTACGCGTCGGACAACTTCTGGACGATGGGCGACACCGGCCCGTGCGGCCCGTGTACCGAAATCTTCTACGACCACGGCCCGGACGTGTGGGGCGGCCCGCCGGGATCGCCTGAAGAAGACGGCGACCGCTACATCGAGATCTGGAACCTCGTGTTCATGCAGTTCAACCGCGACGCGCAGGGCAACATGACGCGCCTGCCGAAGCAGTCGGTCGACACCGGCATGGGCCTCGAGCGTCTCGCCGCGGTGCTGCAGCACGTGCACAGCAACTACGAGATCGACCTGTTCCAGAACCTGATCAAGGCCGCCGCGCGCGTGACCGAGATCAGCGACCTCACGAACAACTCGCTGAAGGTGATCGCCGATCACATCCGCGCGTGCTCGTTCCTGATCGTCGACGGCGTGATCCCCGGCAACGAAGGCCGCGGCTACGTGCTGCGCCGCATCGTGCGCCGCGCGATCCGCCACGGCTACAAGCTCGGCCGCAAGGGCTCGTTCTTCCACAAGCTGGTGGCCGACCTCGTCGCCGAGATGGGCGCAGCCTATCCGGAACTGAAGGAAGCCGAGCAGCGCGTGACCGACGTGCTGCGCCAGGAAGAAGAGCGTTTCTTCGAGACGATCGAGCACGGGATGTCGATCCTCGAAGCGGCGCTGGCGGATGTCGACGCGAAGGGCGGCAAGGTGCTCGACGGCGAACTCGCGTTCAAGCTGCACGACACGTACGGCTTCCCGCTCGACCTCACGGCCGACGTGTGCCGCGAGCGCGGGATGACGGTCGACGAGCCGGCGTTCGACGACGCGATGGCGCGTCAGCGCGAGCAGGCGCGCGCGGCCGGCAAGTTCAAGGCCACGCAGGGCCTCGAATACTCGGGCGCGAAGACCACGTTCCACGGTTATGAAGAGATCGCGTTCGACGACGCGAAGGTCGTCGCGCTGTACGTCGACGGTTCGGCCGTCAACGAAGTGAAGCACGGCCAGGATGCGGTCGTCGTGCTCGACCACACGCCGTTCTACGCGGAGTCGGGCGGCCAGGTCGGCGACCAGGGCGTGCTCGCGAATGCAGCGACGCGCTTCGCCGTGGCCGACACGCTGAAGGTGCAGGCCGACGTGATCGGCCACCACGGCACGCTCGAACAGGGCACGCTGAAGGTCGGCGACGTGCTGCGCGCGGAAATCGACGCGCATCGTCGCGCACGCACGCAGCGCAACCACTCGGCGACCCACCTGATGCACAAGGCGCTGCGTGAAGTGCTCGGCGCACACGTGCAGCAGAAGGGCTCGCTCGTCGACGCGGAGAAAACCCGCTTCGACTTCGCGCACAACGCGCCGCTGACCGACGACGAAATCCGTCGCGTCGAGCAGATCGTCAACAGTGAAATCCTCGCGAACGCGCCGGGCATCGTGCGCGTGATGCCGTACGACGAAGCGGTGAAGGGCGGCGCGATGGCGCTGTTCGGCGAGAAGTACGGCGACGAAGTGCGCGTGCTCGATCTCGGCTTCTCGCGCGAACTGTGCGGCGGCACGCACGTGCACCGCACCGGCGACATCGGCTTCTTCAAGATCGTCGTCGAAGGCGGCGTCGCGGCCGGCATCCGCCGGGTCGAGGCGATCACCGGCGACAACGCGGTGCGCTACGTGCAGGAGCTCGATGCGCGCGTGAACGAAGCGGCCGCCGCGCTGAAGGCGCAGCCGTCGGAACTCACGCAACGCATCGCGCAGGTGCAGGACCAGGTGAAGTCGCTCGAGAAGGAACTGGGCGCGCTGAAGTCGAAGCTCGCGTCGAGCCAGGGCGACGAGCTCGCGCAGCAGGCGATCGAAGTCGGCGGCGTGTTCGTGCTGGCCGCGACGCTCGACGGCGCGGACGCGAAGACGCTGCGCGAGACGGTCGACAAGCTGAAGGACAAGCTGAAGAGCGCGGCGATCGTGCTGGCGGCTGTCGAAGGCGGCAAGGTCAGCCTGATCGCGGGCGTCACGCCGGACGCGAGCAAGAAGGTCAAGGCCGGCGAGCTCGTGAACTTCGTCGCGCAGCAGGTCGGCGGCAAGGGCGGCGGCCGTCCGGACATGGCGCAGGCAGGCGGCACGGAACCGGCGAACCTGCCGGGCGCGCTGGCAGGCGTCAAGGGCTGGGTCGAAGAGCGTCTTTGATCGGCATGGCTGGTGATGCGGTGTGGTCGGGCTGACCGCGTCGCGTCACATCGCTTCGCATCAAAAAAAGCGACCCGATCGGCACGTGTGCCGGTCGGGTCGTTTTGTTTTTGTCGGTATGAAGAATTAGCGCGCTCGCTGGCGCTCGCCTGCGTTCCCGGCTCGGGCAGACGCCGACGCGGCCACCACCGCCCTGGCCGCATCGCCCGTGTCGGAATGAAGATCGAGCGCGCGCACCAGCGGCCGCCGGCGATCCCGACTCAGGCCGACACCGATGCGGCCACCGCCGCCTTGGTCGCATCACCCGGCTCCCGCGCAGCCTCACCGAGCGCATCGCGCAACGCGGCGAGTGCCGCCGATGCGTAACCATGCCGCCACGCGAGCAGCGTGTCGATCCCTTCGAGTTCGGGGATCGTGTGAGCGGCGACGTTGCCGGTCTCGGGCTGCAGCTCGAGCACCGAGCGCGGCGCGACCGCGATGCCGGCGCCGGCCGCGACGCACGCGACGATCGCATGATACGAACCGAGTTCGAGCACACGCGAGGGCTTCATCCCGTGCGCCGCATACCATTGCTCGACGTATTTCCGGTACGTGCAGCCGCGCTCGAACGCGACCAGCGTCGGCAGGATCACGTCGCGCGGCGTGCGCACCGGCGGATGGCCGCGCGGCGTCAGCAGCACGAGATCCTCGCGGAAGATCGGCACCGTCTCGAACGTGTCGGGCAGCGTGTCCGGCTCGGGCGGCCGCGCAAACAGCGCCGCGTCGATCTCGAAGTCGCGCACCTTGTCGATCAGCCAGCCGGTCGTGCCGGTCACGAGCTCCAGCGACACGTCGGGCCACGCATGGTGATAACGCGCGAGCACGGTCGGCAGCCGGCTCGCGGCCGTGCTTTCCATCGTGCCGAGGCGCAGCCGCCCGCGCGGCGTGTCCTCGCGCACCGCGTCGCGCGCCTCGTCGGCAAGCGCGAGCAGCCGCTCCGCGTACGGCAGTAGCGTGTGCCCCGCCGGCGTCAGCACGAGCCGGCGGCCGTCGCGCACGAACAGCGCCGCGCCGAGTTCCTCCTCGAGCTGCTTGATGCGCGTCGTCACGTTCGATTGCACGCGGTTGAGCTTCGCCGCCGCGCGCGTCACGCCGTTCTCGCGCACGACAGCCCGGAAAATCGCCAGCGCCGCCAGGTCCATGATTCTCTCCTGGAGATATGTGGATTCTTGATTATTCATTTATCGAGAACGTTCGGTCAAGCTACGATACAAGCGTTCCGATTTCCGTTCCGGCCGGCGCGCGCCGCGCGCGGCCCATGCCGCCATGTCCCGTTCCGATGCCCCGAGCGCCGTCGCCGGCGTACACCTGCCCGATGACGCCGACCGCCGCGCCCGCGCGGCCGCGCTCGCCTGCATGATCGGGCTGGCGGTCGCGCTCGGCGTCGGCCGCTTCGCGTTCACGCCGCTGCTGCCGCTGATGCTCGCCGACGGCTCGATCGGCCTGAAGGCCGGCAGCTGGCTCGCGTCGGCGAACTACGCGGGTTATTTCGTCGGCGCGGTCAGTTGCGCGGCCGTGCGGGTCGCGCCCGCGCGGATGGTGCGCTTCGGGCTGGCCGCCACCGTGCTGTTGACTGCCGCGATGGGCGTCGGCCATCTGCTCTCCGTGTGGCTCGTGGTGCGCTTCGTCGCGGGCGTCGTCAGCGCATGGACGTTCGTGTTCGTGTCGCAATGGGGGCTGCGGCGGCTCACCGAACTGCATGCGCCCGAGTGGAGCGGGGTGATCTACGCGGGGCCGGGCGTCGGGATCGTGCTGACCGGGCTGATCGGCAGCGCGCTCGCCGGCCATCGCGCGGCGCCCGGCTGGCTCGGCTTCGCGGCGTTGTCGGCGCTGCTGTCGGTCGCGATCTGGCGCACGTTCGGCAGCGCGCCGGGGCCGGCCGCCTCGACAACCGCCGCGCGGGGCGCCGCGGCGCCGGCCGTGCGCGAGCGACCGGCCGCGCCGGCCGCGGCACCGCACGACGCACGGCGCCATCGCGCCGACGCCGCGTGGCTCGTCGTGCTGTACGGGATGCCGGGCTTCGGCTACATCATCACCGCGACGTTCCTGCCGGTGATCGCGCGTGCCGCGCTGCCGGCCGGCTCGCCGTGGCCCGACCTGTTCTGGCCGATGTTCGGCGCGGCGCTGATCGTCGGCGCGATCGCCGCGTCGCGATTGCCCGGCCACTGGGACAACCGGCTGTTGCTCGCCGCCGGCTGCGCGACGCAGGCGCTCGGGATCGCGGCGGGGATCGTCTGGCCGAACGCGGCCGGCTTCTCGGCCGGCAGCGCGCTGCTCGGCCTGCCGTTTACCGCGATCACGCTGTTCGCGATGCGCGAGGCGCGGCGGCTGCATGGCGAGCGAGCGGCCGGGCTGATGGGCTATGCGACCGCGTCGTACGGGGTCGGGCAGATTCTCGGTCCGCTCGTCGCCGCGCCGCTGACCGCGCGCTTCGGGTCGTTCTCGCCGGCGCTGTGGGTCGCGGCTGGCGCGTTGCTCGCCGGTGCCGCCGGCTTCGCGGCAACCGCCGCACGCGGGCGCGCGCAACCCCGCATGCAACCCTGACATCATCGGGGCCGGATCGTCTGCGGCGCGGGCAAACTCGCTAGAATGAGGCCTTTCCCGCGCCGAGCGGGCGCGCGACGCGGCCGGCAGGCCGCCGCCGGGCGTTCGCCAGATCCCCATCGATGACCACCGCCGACTACCGTTTTTGCCCGCGCTGCGCGCGTCCGCTGACCGAGCGCGCCGATCCCGACCACGAAGGCGGCCGCGTCCGCCAGGCTTGCCCGGACGACACGTGCGGCTACGTGCACTGGAACAACCCGCTGCCGGTGGTGGCGGCGATCGTCGAACTCGACGGCAAGATCCTGCTCGCGCGCAACGCGGCCTGGCCGGAAGGGATGTTCGCGCTGATCACCGGCTTCCTCGAGAACGGCGAGACGCCCGAGGACGGCATCGCGCGCGAGGTGTTCGAGGAAACCGCGCTGAAGGCCGAGCAGGTCTCGCTGGTCGGCGTCTATGAATTCATCCGCAAGAACGAACTGATCATCGCGTACCACGTGCGCGCGTCGGGCACCGTCGCACTGTCGCCGGAACTGCTCGAATACCGGCTCGTCGATCCGCCGCTGCTGCGCCCGTGGCGCGCCGGCACCGGCTACGCGCTCGCCGACTGGATGCGCGCGCGCGGCCTCGATTTCGAATTCGTCGACCGAGCGGGGCAGTGACGGGCCGCGCCGCCGCCATGTCGTCAGTCGCGCCGGGCACGATCGCGGCGCGGCACCTCGCCATTCGCCGGCGGGCCGTTCCGCACGGCCGCCGCGCGACGTGCGCTTCATCTTCCTCGTCCTGACCGCCCACCGCCATCGCCATCGCCATGTCCGACAAGCCGCAGCCGCGTCCGCGCGACGCCTACCGCCACTTCCTGCCGATCACGACCCGCTGGATGGACAACGACGTCTACGGGCACGTGAACAACGTCGTCTACTACAGCTACTTCGACACCGTCGTGAACGAATACCTGATCCGCGCGGGCGTGCTCGACGTCGAGCACGGGCAGACGATCGGGCTCGTGGTCGAGACGCAGTGCAACTACTTCGCGCCGCTCGTCTTTCCGCAGTCCGTCGACGCGGGGCTGCGCGTCGCGAAGCTCGGCACGTCGAGCGTGCGTTACGAGATCGGGCTGTTCGCGGCGGGCGAAGCCGCGCCGGCCGCGCAGGGGCATTTCGTGCACGTGTACGTCGATCGCGGCACGCGCCGCCCGGTGCCGCTGCCGGACACGCTGCGCGCGGCGCTCGAACCGCTCGCCGGCTGACGGGCCCGCGGCGGTGCACGCGTTCGCGCTCCAGGCGTTCAACGGCCTCAGCTACGGGTTGCTGCTGTTCATGCTGTCGGCCGGCCTCACGCTGATCTTCAGCGTGCAGGGCGTGCTCAACTTCGCGCATGCGAGCTTCTACATGCTCGGCGCGTACGTCGGCTACAGCATCGCGGCCCGCGCGGGGTTCTGGCCCGCGCTCGGGCTCGCGCCGCTCGCGGTCGGGCTGCTCGGCGCCGGCTGCGAGCGCGCCCTGCTGCGCCGCGTGCAGGCGCACGGGCACACGAGCGAACTGCTGCTGACCTTCGGGCTCGCGTACCTGATCGGCGAGGGCGCGAAACTGCTGTGGGGCCTCGCACCGCTGCCGGCCCCGGTGCCGCCGCTGTTCGACGGCGCGCCCGTGACCGTGTTCGGCCTCGCGCTGCCGCGCTACCGGCTCTTCATGATGGCGATGTCCGCGGCGATGCTGGCCGCGCTCGGCGCGCTGCTGCGCGCGTCGCGCGTCGGCCTCGTCGTGCGCGCCGCGCTCACGCACCGCGCGGCCGTCGAGGCGCTCGGCTACGACGTGCCGCGCGTGATGACGGGGCTGTTCGGCGCGGGCACCGCGCTCGCGGCGCTGGCCGGCGTGATCGGCGCGCCGCTCGCGGTGATCGAGCCGGCGCTGGCCGAGACCGTCGGGTCGGTGGTGTTCGCGGTCGTCGTGATCGGCGGGCTCGGCTCGCTCGGCGGCGCGTTCGCCGCGTCGCTCGCGGTCGGCTTCGCGCAGACCTTCGCGGCGTCCAGCGACACGTCGCTGCGCGACCTCGCGCAATGGGCAGGCCTCGCGCTGCCCGACAGCGTCGCGGCCGTGTCGATCGCGCAGCTCGCCCCGCTGGTCCCGTACCTGCTGCTCGTCGCGGTGCTGGTCGCCCGGCCGCGCGGGCTGTTCGGCGAGCGTGTCGATGGCTAGCCGCGCGCGGGCCGGCGCGCTGCGCTGGGTGCTGTTCGCCGCGTGCGTGGCCGTGCCCGCGTGGCTGTGGCCGCATGGCGCGGTGCTCGGCTATCTCGCGCAGACGGCCGCGCTCGTCGTGCTCGCGCTGTCGTACAACCTGCAGCTCGGCACGACCGGGCTGCTGTCGTTCGGCCATGCCGCCGTCGCGGGGCTCGGCGCGTTCGCCGCCGCGCACTGGTTCAATCATGTCGGCGCGCCGCTGCCGCTGTTGCCGCTCGTCGGCGGCGCGGCCGGCGCGGGCTTCGGGTTCCTGGCCGGCCTGCTCGCGACACGCCGCGCGGGCACCGTGTTCGCGATGATCACGCTCGGCCTCGGCGAATGCGTCGCGGCGGCCGCGTGGAGCGTGCCTGCGTGGTTCGGCGGCGTCGGCGGCGTGCCGATCGACCGCGCGAGCGGCGCGCCCTGGGGCGGCTGGCATTTCGGTGCGCAAACGCAGGCCTACGCGGTGATCGCCGCATGGTGCATCGTGTCGGCGCTGGCGATGCACGCGCTGACGCGCACGCCGCTCGCCCGGCTCGCGAACGCGGTGCGCGACAACCCCGCGCGCGTCGCCGCGCTCGGCACCGAGCCGCGCCGCGTGCGGCTCGCGATGGTCACCTGCGCGTCGTTCTTCGCGGGCATCGCGGGCACGCTGACGCTGATCGACGTCGAGATCGCGACGCCCGACAGCGTGTCGATGGCGCGTTCGGCGACCGTGCTGATCGCCGCGGTGATCGGCGGCACCGGCACGTTCTTCGGGCCGGCGGCCGGCGCGGTGGTGCTGACCGCGTTGAGCGTCGTCGTCGCGGGCGTGTCGCGCGCATGGGCGCTGTATCTCGGCGTGCTGTTCGTCGCGGTCGTCATCGCCGCGCCGCGCGGGATCGCGGGCATCGCGCAAGCGTTCGCGCATGCGTTGCGGCGCGGCGCGCCGGCGGCCGAGCGGTGGCGCCTGTTGTGCGGCATCGGCGCGTGCGTGTTCTGGGGCGTCGCGATCGTCTGCGCGGCCGAGCTCGGCTATGCGTGGCGTTTCGCGCAGGACGACGGCACCGGCATCGCGTTCGGCGCGTGGGGCATCGACGCCGATTCGCCGGCGGGCTGGGCCGTCGCGGCCTCGGCGGCCGGCATCGGCACGCTGCTGTGGGGCTGGCGCGCGCGGTTGCTGAACCACCGGCACGGCACGTGGGAGGACGGGCTATGAACGGCAACGCGATCGCGCTCCACGGGATCGTGCAGCGTTTCGGCGCGCAGACCGTGCTCGACGGCATCGAATTGAGCATCGCGGCCGGCGAGCGTCATGCGCTGATCGGGCCGAACGGCGCGGGCAAGTCGACGCTGTTCGGCGTGATCGCCGGCGCGACGCGGCCGACGCGCGGGCGCGTCGTGCTGCACGGTGTCGAGTTGCGCGGGCGCGGGCCGGTCGTCGCGAGCCGGCTCGGCATCGGCCGCAGTTTCCAGCAGACGAGCGCGTTCGCGCGGCTGAGCGTGTTCGACAACCTGCGCTGCGCGGCGCTGCATGCGCCGGCCGAGCGGCGGCGCTGGTGGAACCGGCTGCGCGAATCGGCATCGGTCGATCGCGCGGCCGCGCGCGTGCTGCACGACATCGGCCTCGATGCGCGGCGCGACGCGCCGGCCGGCGCACTCGGCTATGCGGAACAGCGCGCGCTCGATCTGGGCATCGCGCTCGCGAGCGGCGCGCGCACGCTGCTGCTCGACGAGCCGACCGCCGGCATGAACCGCGACCAGGCGGCGCGGATGATCGCGCTGATCCGCGCGACGACGCAGGGCCGCACGGTGCTGATGATCGAGCACGACATGGATGCGGTGTTCGGTTTCGCCGAGCGCATCACGGTGCTCGTGCGCGGCACGGTGGTCGCGACCGGTGCGCCCGACGCGATCCGCGCGGACCCGGCCGTGCGTGCCGCCTATCTCGGCGAGGGTGCATGAGCGCGCTGCTCGACATCCGCGGCCTGCGTGCATGGTACGGAAGCCAGCCCGTGCTCGACGGCGTCGATCTCGCGCTCGCGCCGGGCGAGACGCTCGCGCTGCTCGGTCGCAACGGCGCGGGCCGCTCGACGCTCGCGAAGGCCGTGATGGGGCTCGTGCGCACCGCGGGCTCGGTGCGCATCGCCGGCGCCGAATGCGCGGGCGCACGCACGTTCGAGATCGCGCGGCGCGGCGTCGCTTACGTCGCCGAAAGCCGCGACGTGTTTCCGCTGCTGAGCGTGCGCGACAACTTGCGGCTCGGGCTGCGCGGCCTGAGCGGCGCGGCCGAACGTGCCGCGCTCGACCGGCTGCTCGCGCGCTTTGCGCTGCTGGCCGCGCGGGCCGACGTGAAGGCCGGGCGGCTCTCGGGCGGCGAGCAGCAGGTGCTCGCGCTGGTGCGCGCGCTCGCCGGCCGCCCGCGCGTGCTGATCGTCGACGAACCGGCCGAAGGGCTCGCGCCGCTCGCGGTCGACGCAGTCGGCGCCTGCCTTGCCGCGCTGCAGGACGACGGCGTCGCGATCCTGCTGATCGAGCAGCGGCTGCAGCTCGCGCCGCGGCTCGCGCAGCGCGTCGCGGTAATGGGGCGCGGGCGGATCGTCTACGACGGCGCGCTCGACGGGCTCGGCGGCGACGTCGTCAGCGCGTGGCTGAGCGCCGGCTGACCGTCCGTCCGCCGATTGTTCGGCAAACCCCGCCAGTCAATTCGTGTCGAGCCGCTTTATCGCGGCCGCCGGAACCGCGAAGATTGCCAGCAAGGCCGGTGCGCCGCGACAGGCGCGACCGGTACCCATCCATCGAAGTCTTCCGACTGAGGAATGAAATCATGAGCAAGCTGGCAGGCAAGGTCGCGATCGTCACGGGCGCTTCCAAGGGGATCGGCGCCGCAATCGCGAAGGCGCTGGGCGCCGAAGGCGCGTCGGTCGTCGTCAACTACGCGAGCAGCAAGGCCGGCGCCGACGCGGTCGTGAGCGCGATCGTCGAAGCGGGCGGCCGCGCGGTCGCGGTCGGCGGCGACGTGTCGAAGGCAGCGGACGCGCAGCGCATCGTCGATACGGCGATCGAGACGTACGGCCGTCTCGACGTGCTGGTCAACAATTCCGGCGTGTACGAATTCGCGCCGATCGAGGCGATCACCGAAGAGCACTACCGCCGGCAGTTCGACACGAACGTGTTCGGCGTGCTGCTGACGACGCAGGCCGCCGTCAAGCATCTGGGCGAAGGCGCGAGCATCATCAACATCAGTTCCGTGGTGACGAGCATCACGCCGCCCGCGAGCGCCGTGTACAGCGGCACCAAGGGCGCCGTCGACGCGATCACCGGCGTGCTCGCGCTCGAACTCGGCCCGCGCAAGATTCGCGTGAACGCGATCAACCCGGGCATGATCGTGACCGAAGGCACGCACAGCGCGGGCATCATCGGTTCGGACCTCGACCGGCAGGTGCAAAGCCAGACGCCGCTCGGCCGCCTCGGCGAGCCGGACGACATCGCGTCGGTCGCGGTGTTCCTCGCATCGGACGATGCGCGCTGGCTGACCGGCGAGCGCCTCGTCGCGAGCGGCGGGCTGCACTGATCGCGCGAGCCGGCGCGCGCCGCTACGCGATCATCGCGAGCGCGTTCGCGCCGACATGCCAGCGCAGGCTCTCGACGACGAGCGCATGATCGCGTTCGTCGTCGAGCCCGGCGATCGCCATCGCGCCGACGATGCCGCCGTCGGCCAGCCGCAGCGGCACGCCGCCGCCGTCGAGCGCATAGTCGGCATCCGACAATCCCTGCGACTGCAACGACCAGCCGGCGCGGCGAAAGCGCGCGCCGACCTCGAGCGAACTGACGCCGAAGCGCAACACCGTGTTCTGCCGGCGGCGGATCGCGTCGCTGTCGCGGGCGCGGCTGCCGTCGAGCGCGCAATAGAACAGCGGTGCGGCTTCGCCGACGATGCCGACCGCGATCGGCAGCCCGCGGCGCGACGCGAGATTGACCGCGATGTCGCCGAGCCGGCGCGCGACGTCGGCATCGAAGTGCGCCAGCATCGGCGTTGAGGCCGTGTCGCCGAAGGGCATGGGCGCGCAGCGCGGGAAGGGGATCGGCATGGCAGCTCCGTGTCGTCGCAAGTTCGGCCCGTGCGCGCGTCCTGCGTCGCGCGCCGGCCGTCGATCGTTCAGCGCGTCAATGCATCAGCGCCCGGGCGCCGCGTCGAGCATCCACTCGTGCGCGGGGTCGTTCTTGAACGCCCACGCGCGGCTCGGCCCGGCCATCACGTTCAGGTAGTACAGGTTGTAGCCGTGCGGCGCGACCACCGGGTGATAGCCGCGCGGCACCATCACGACGTCGTGGTTCTCGACCGCGCATGCCTCGTCGAGGCTGCGGTCGTCCGTGTACACGCGCTGGAACGCGAAACCCTGCGGCGGATCGATCCGGTGGTAATAGGTTTCCTCGAGCGACGTTTCGTCGGGCGCCGCGTCGCGATCGTGCTTGTGCGGCGGATAGCTGCTCGAGTGGCTCGCGGGCGTGATCACTTCGACGACCAGCAGCCGGTCCGCGGCCGGGTTGTCGCCCATCAGGATGTCGCATACGTAGCGCGTGTTGGTGCCTTGCCCGCGCACCACACGCCGCATCCGTTCGCCGTCGAGGCGCTGCACGCGCTTGTCGCCGCTCGCGTAAGGCGCGGTGCACAGCGCGACTTCCGCGTCGCGCGTCGCCACCAGCGTGACGGTCTTGCCGCCCGGCACGTACAGTGCGTCCGGCGATACTTCCTCGAACACGCTGTCGCGCTTGCCAAGCGCGTCGTAGGTCTCGCCGTCGACTTGCGCGCGCAGCGTGCCCGTGAGCACGACGACGCACAGTTCGCGCGTGCCCGTGTCGAGCGTTTCGGTGTCGCCGGCCTTCAGGCGCAGCGCGCGAAAGCCGACGTGTTTCCAGCCGGCCGACTCGGGCGTCACGTTGCAGATTTCGCGGTCGGCGGATGCCTTGACCAGCAGGGGAGAAATCGTCATGGCGTGAGGTTCCTCGATGAGATGACGGGGCTTACGCGCTCAACCGGTCGACGATCGCGCGCAGCGATTCGTAGCCCTTCTTCGCATACTGATAGCTCGGCGCGACGGCCGGGTCCTGCTCGGCCTCGACCACGAGCCAGCCTTCGTAGCCGGCGTCCTTCAGCGTGCGCAGCGTCGCTTCGTAATCGAGCGCGCCGTCGCCCGGCACCGTGAAGGTGCCGTTGATCACGCCGTTCAGGAAGCTCCAGCCGCCGTTGCGCGCCTGCGTGACGACCTGCGGCCGCACGTCCTTGCAGTGCACGTGCACGACGCGCGCCACGTGCTTCCTCAGCAGCGCGACCGGATCGGCCGCGCCGCCGAAATACGCGTGGCCCGTGTCGAACAGCAGGAACACCTTCGCGGGATCGGTCAGCGCCATCAGCCGGTCGACGTCGTCCGGCGATTCGACGTACGCGCCCATGTGGTGATGGTAGGCGAGCTTGATCCCGTAGGTCTCGAGCAGGTGCGCGCCGAATGCGTCGAGGCGCGCCGCATAGCGCCGCCAGGTTTCATCGTCGACGAAACGCGGGCGCTTGGCGACCGGCGTGTCGATGCTGCCCTGGATCGTGCCCGCGCATTCGCCGTACACCACGACCTTCACGTCGTTGAACTGCAGCTTCGTCATGTGCGCGCGGCAGCGCTCGATTTCGGCCTCGACGGCATCGGCGTCGCTCATGCCCGGCGCGACTTCCGCCAGAAAGCCCGAATACCAGCCCGACACGCACACGAGCCCGAACTCGGCGAGCTTCGCCTTCAGCTCGGGGCCCGTCTTCGGAAACTTGTTGCCGAGCTCGAAGCCCGCGTAGCCGATTTCGGCGCCTTCCTTCAGTGCCGTCTCGAGCGGCGTCTCGCCGCCGAGCGACGGCAGGTCGTCGTTCATCCACGACAGGGGATTGATACCGATGCGAACGTTCCAGCTCATGACGTGCTTCCTTGGTTCGAATGTTGTTTTCGCGGAGCGGCGGATTGAATGGGGAAACGGATCAGCGCCGCTGCCGGGTTTTCTCGTCGAGATACGTCCGGTGCGCGCGTTCGACACCGGCGCGCGCGGATACCTGCGGCACCGCGACTTCCCACCACGCGCCGCCGTCCGCGGTCGTGCGCTCGTGCGTCGTGTCGATCACGATGACCTGGCTCGTCTTCGCTGCGCGCGCACGCTTCATTTCGCTGCGCAGCTCGCCGACGTCGCGCACGTGCACGGCTTCGGCGCCCATCGAGCGCGCATGCATCGCGAAGTCGATCGTCGAGCGTTCGCCGCCTTCCGGCACGCAGTCGTCGAGCATGTTGTTGAAGCTCGCGCCGCCGCAATTGATCTGCAGCCGCTCGATGCAGCCGTAGCCGCGGTTGTCGAGGATCACGACGATGAGCTTGCGGCCGAGCATCACGGACGTCGCGAGTTCGGCGTTGAGCATCATGTACGAGCCGTCGCCGACGATCACGATCACTTCGCGCTCGGGCCGCGCGAGCTTCGCGCCGAGGCCGCCCGCGACCTCGTAGCCCATGCACGAGTACGCGTAGTCCATGTGGTAGTTGCCCGGCACGCCGCTGCGCCACAGCTTGTGCAGTTCGGCCGGCAGCGTGCCGGCCGCGCACACGACGAGATCGTCGCGCGCGCTGTCGCGTCCCGCATCGGCCGCCGAGTCGCGCACCGCGCCGATCACTTCCGCGTCGTACGGCAGCGTGTCCTTCGGCACGTGCGTGGTCAGCTCGGTCACGCGCGCGTTCCACGCGGCGGCCTGATCCTGGTTCGCGGCCGTCCACGCCGCATCCGCGCGCCAGCCGGCGAGCGCGGCCGACAGCTGGCCGAGGCCCGTGCGCGCATCGGCGATCAATTGCCGGCCGCGTTTCTTGCCCGCGTCGAACGGCTGCACGTTCAGGCTCAGCAGCGTCGCATTGCCGAACAGCGCGTGCGAGCCGGTCGTGAAGTCCTGCAGGCGCGTGCCGACCGCGAACACCACGTCGGCCTGCGCGGCCGCGCGGTTCGCGGCGGGCGAGCCCGTCACGCCGATCGAGCCGAGGTTCAGCGGGTGGTCCCACGCGAGGCTGCCCTTGCCGGCCTGCGATTCGGCGACCGGCACGCCGTGCGTGTCGGCGAACGTGCGCAGCGCGTCCCACGCCTGGCTGTACAGCACGCCGCCGCCGGCGACGATCAGCGGTTTCTTCGCCGCTTTCAACACGTCGAGCGCATCCGCGAGTTCGAGCGTGTCGGCAGGCGGGCGGCGCATCCGGATCACCGGCGGCGCGAAGAAATCCTCCGGCCAGTCGTACGCGAAGGTCTGCACGTCCTGCGGCAGCGCGAGGCATACGGGGCCGCATTGCGCGGGGTCGGTCATCACCTGGATCGCGCGCGGCAGTGCGACGAGCAGCTGCTCGGGCGACGTGATCCGGTCGAAGTAGCGCGTCACCGGCCGGAAGCAGTCGTTCGCGCTGACGTCGCCCTGTTCGAAGTCCTCGACCTGCTGCAGCACCGGGTCGGGCAGCCGCGACACGAACACGTCGCCGGGCAGCAGCAACAGCGGCAGCCGGCCGACGTGCGCGAGCGCCGCGGAGGTCAGCATGTTGGTCGCGCCGGGGCCGATGCTCGACGTCGCGGCCATCATCCGCTGGCGGAAGTTCGCTTTCGCGAACGCGACGGCCGCATTCGCCATGCCTTGCTCGTTGTGCGCGCGGAACGTCGGCAGCCGTTCTTTTTCGGCATGCAGCGCTTCGCCGAGCCCGGCCACGTTGCCGTGGCCGAAGATCGCGAACACGCCGCCGCAATACGGCAGGATCTCGGTGCGGCCGTCCGGCTGGACGACTTCGGCGCGCAGGGCGGCCAGGTAGCGCACGAGCGCCTGGCTGACGGTCAGTCTCACGGTGGTGGTCATCGTCTGTCGATCAGGAGGAATCGGGTGGTCATCACGGACATCTGCATCAGGCGGCTGCGGCGGCGCGCGCGGCGGCACGGCGGCCGAGCCACGCGTCGACCAGCTGCGCGAAATTGCCGGCCACTTCGTCGATCAGCGCCTGGTCGTCGATCCGGCCGGCGAGCCAGTGCAGCGACGCGTCGGCCCACAGCGTGCGGCCGACCATGAAGCCCTTGACGATCGGGTTGGTCGCCGAGCGGAAGCTGTCGACCAGATATTGCAACGGCTGGTTCAGCCCGAGGATCACCGCGCCGCGGCAGTGCGGGTCGCGCTCGGCCACCAGCGTCTCGAGCCGGGCCCAGCCGTCGGCGCTCATCGGCGCGAGCTTCCACCACTCCGGCATCACGCCGAGGTTGTAGAAGCGCGCGACCGTGCGCAGCACCGCGTCGTCCTCGGTACCGGGCGGCGTGACCGCGCGCGGCGGAATGATTTCCAGCAGCAGCTCGTTGCCGCTCGCGCGCGTGGCTTCCCACAGCTCCAGCACGCGCTGCTCCTGCGCGACGCGCAGGTCGACGTCGTCGTCGGGGTGGTAGTGGACCAGGCACTTCACGACCTGTTCGGTCGGCCAGTGCGTGAGCGACGAGCCGACCGAGCGCGTGTCGTCGAAGCACAGCGGCCGCGAGCCGGGCAGCTCGACCGGGCGGCCGACCCACCAGCCGCGGCCGGTGGCCGACGCGAGCGCGTCGCGGCCATATGCGCCGCCGTCGATCAGCACGCCGACGTGGCCTTCGATCCGGCGATCGCGCTCGACCTGTTCGGCCGCGCGCACGAGCAGGCGCTTGAGCGTCTTGATCCGCGCTTCGTCCGCGCCGGCCTGCACCGCGAGTTCGTAGAACTGGCTGCGATGGTCGAACGCCATCACGCACAGGTCGTCCCATGCGCGGCGCGGCACCGTCACGCGATGCAGGTGCGCGAGCGCGCGATCTGCGTCCACCTGCGGATTGCGGCTGCCGCCGAACCAGTGCGCGAGCTCGGCCGGCGTCGGCATCGCGGCCGAGCACGCGTGGCGCGACACGACGATCGCGCCGCACGCGTTCGCGATGCGCGTCGCTTGCGCCCAGCCGTGCCCGCGCAGCAGCCCGGACAGCAGGCCCGACAGGAACGCGTCGCCCGCGCCCAGCACGTTCAGGACTTCGACGCGTTCGCCGTGGAAGGTCGGCGCATCGTCGATGCGCGCGGGGATGTCGCCCTCGATCACGCAGCAGCCGAGCGCGCCGCGCTTGACCACCAGCACCGCACCGCTCGCGCGGCGCACGGCCTGCAGCGACGCGATCAGGTCGTGCGGCACGCCGCCCGCGATCAGGAATTCCTCCTCGGTGCCGACCAGCAGGTCGAACTCGCCGAGCACCTGCTGCAGCTGCCGCGTGACCTGCGCGTCGGGCACGTAGCGGTTCTCGCCCGCGCCGCGCGCGGTCAGCCCCCACAGCACCGGCCGGTAGTCGATGTCGAGGATCCGCACGACGCCGTGGCGGCGCGCGTAGCCGAGCGCGGTCAGCGACGCCTCGCGGGTGCCCGGCGTCGAAAGATGGGTGCCGGTGATCGCGAGCGCGCGGCAGCCGGCGATGAAGTCCTCGCGGATCTCGTCGGCGCGCACGGCCATGTCCGCGCAGTTCTCGCGCACGAACAGCAGCGGGAACGTGTCGCGATCCTTCAGCCCGAGCAGCACGAGCGCGGTCAGGCGTTCCGGATCGGTCTGCAGCTGGCTCGTGTCGCAGCCTTCGCGCTCGAGCGTCTCGCGCACGAAGCGGCCCATCTGCTCGTCGCCGACGCGCGAGATCATCGCGGTCTTCAGCCCGAGCCGGGCGACGCCGAACGCGACGTTGCCCGACGAGCCGCCGAGATACATCTGGAAGCTGCGCGCATCCTCCAGGCGGCTGCCGTACTGTTGCGCGTAAAGGTCCACGGCGACGCGGCCGAGGCAGGCGAGATCGATGGGGCGGTCAGTCGGAAAGTTCAACGGGCTCATATCACGTATCACGCTCGCGGCCGGCGTTCGACCGTGCCGGCGGATTGAGGGACCGATTCTGCGACGGTGGTCCGTCACGTGCGCGGCACGACACGGGAACGCCTGCCGCAAGGAATCGGGCTACGGAACGGAGTCTAGACTTTTTGGAAATCCAGTTCCCTAGGTGAAATCACGTAGAAATAAATTTCCAAATTTTCGAAGAAGTGATCTACAGTTTCATCCGGATGCTTCAGTCCGAATCGGATCCGATCGGACTCGGCCCGGCGGCGCGCAACGCGCCGTTTTTCCGCCCCCGGAGATGAGGAGACAGAGTGATCATGAAGACCAAGCTGATGGCCGCCGCGGCCGCCGCAATCCTGGCCATGCCGCTCGCGCATGCCGAGAAGATCGGCGTGACGATGGCATCGTTCGACGACACGTTCCTGACGATCCTGCGCAACAGCATCGGCGATGCGGCGAAGAAGGACGGCGCGACCGTGCAGATCGAGGACGGCGGCAACGACGTCGGCAAGCAGTTGAGCCAGGTCCAGAACATGATCGCGCAGAAGGTCGACGCGATCATCGTGAATGCGGTCGACACCGACGCGACGCCGAAGATCACCAAGATGGTGACCGCCGCGAAGATCCCGCTCGTCTACGTGAACCGCAAGCCGGTCGATTTCGACAAGCTGCCGGCAGGCGTCGCGGTGGTCGCATCCGACGAGAAACAGTCGGGCACGCTGCAGGCGCGCCAGGTGTGCAAGCTGCTCGGCGGCAAGGGCGACATCCTGGTGCTGATGGGCGAGCTGTCCAACGAGTCGGCGCGCGCGCGCACCAAGGACATCGAGGACGTGATCGCGACCAAGGACTGTGCCGGCATGAAGATCGTCGACAAGCGCGAAGGCAAGTGGAGCCGCACGCAGGGCCAGGACATCACGATGAACTGGCTGAGCTCCGGGACGAAGTTCGACGCGATCGTGTCGAACAACGACGAAATGGCGATCGGCGCGATCAACGCGCTGAAGGCCGCGCGCAAGCTGACGCCGAAGACGGTCGTCGCGGGCATCGACGCGACGCCGGACGGGCTCGCGGCGATGAAGAGCGGCGAGCTGAAGGTGTCGGTGTACCAGAACGCGGCCGGGCAGGGCGCGCAGGCCGTCGCGGCCGCGCTCAAGCTGGCGAAGAAGCAGCCCGTCGAGCGCTTCGTGAACGTGCCGTTCGAACTCGTCACGCCGGAGAACATGAACCAGTACGCGAAGCACTGACCGGTTTGTCCGCTGAACTGCGCGGGCCCGGCGTGTCCGGGTTCGCGTGTGACTTTCGAGGAACGTCCATGTTTACAGCCAGGATGGCGCGCTCGATGGCGAGCGAAAGCGCGCCGGCCGCCTCGTCCGCCGCACCGGGTTCGTCCGGTGTGCCCGCCGCCGACTGCGTGCTCGAGGTGCGCGGCGTCGGCAAGTCGTTTCCCGGCGTCGTCGCGCTCGACGGCGTGCAGTTCCGCGTGCGGCGCGGCACCGTGCATGCGCTGATGGGCGAGAACGGCGCCGGCAAGTCGACGCTGATGAAGATCATCGCCGGCGTCTACACGCCCGACCAGGGCGAGATCCTGATCAACGGCGAGCCCGTCGTGCTGAACGGCCCGCTCGACGCGCTCGATCGCGGGATCGCGATGATCCACCAGGAACTCAACCTGATGCCGTACATGACGGTCGCGGAGAACATCTGGATCCGCCGCGAACCGAAGAACCGCTTCGGCCTGATCGATCACGCCGAGCTGCGCCGCCGCACCGCCGCGCTGTTCGAGCGGCTGTCGATCGACATCGACCCGGAAGCCGACGTGCGCACGCTGACGGTCGCGAGCCGCCAGATGGTCGAGATCGCGAAGGCCGTGTCGTTCGACTCCGACGTGCTGATCATGGACGAGCCGACTTCCGCGCTGACCGACAAGGAGGTCACGCACCTGTTCCGCATCATTCGCCAGCTGCGCGAGCAAGGCAAGGGCATCGTCTACATCACGCACAAGATGAACGAGCTGTTCGAGATCGCCGACGAGTTCTCGGTGTTCCGCGACGGCAAGTACATCGGCACGCACGCGTCGAGCGACGTCACGCGCGACGACATCATCCGGATGATGGTCGGCCGCGAGATCACGCAGATGTTCCCGAAGGAAGAGGTGCCGATCGGCGACGTCGTGCTGGCCGTGAAGAACCTCGGCGTCGACGGGGTGTTCCGCGACGTCAGCTTCGAGCTGCGCGCGGGCGAGATCCTCGGCGTCGCGGGCCTCGTCGGCTCGGGGCGCTCGAACGTCGCGGAGGCGCTGTTCGGCGTCGTGCCGGCCACCGCCGGCGAGATCCTGATCGACGGCAAGCCGGTGCGCATCGCCACGCCCGCGCAGGCGATGAAGCACGGGATGGCGTTCCTCACCGAGGACCGCAAGGACACCGGCTGCTTCCTGAATCTCGACCTGCTCGCGAACATGGAAGCGGCGGTGCTCAGCAACCGCTACGTGAAGTTCAATTTCGTGCGGCAGGCGCAGTTGAAACGCGACTGCGAGGAAATGAGCCGGATGCTGCGCGTGAAGACGCCCGGGCTGCACGAGGAAATCCAGAACCTGTCGGGCGGCAACCAGCAGAAGGTGCTGATCGGCAGATGGTTGCTCACGCAACCGCGCATCCTGATCCTCGACGAGCCGACCCGCGGGATCGACGTCGGCGCGAAGGCCGAGATCCACCGGCTCGTCAGCGCGCTCGCCGGCAAGGGCGTCGCGGTGCTGATGATCTCGTCGGAGATGCCGGAGGTGCTCGGCATGAGCGATCGCGTGATGGTGATGCACGAAGGCCGGATGACCGGCATCGTCGAACGCAAGGACGCCGACCAGGTCCGCATCATGGACCTGGCCTCGCGCTGAGCCGCAACAAGCATGGAGACAACTGAAATGGGCAACCTGAATCCGGTCGCGGACGCGCAGTCCATGACGATCAAGACGCGGCACGCGAAGTGGCCGCCCGAACTGAGCATCTTCCTGGTGCTGGTGGGCATCAGCCTGTTCTTCGAGGTGATCGGCTGGCTCGTCGTCGGGCAGAGCTTCCTGTTCAACGCGGAGCGGCTCGAGATCATCGTGCTGCAGATGGCCGTGATCGGCATCATCGCGGTCGGCGTGAACCTCGTGATCATCACGAGCGGGATCGACCTGTCGTCGGGGTCCGTCGTCGCGGCGGCGGCGGTCGTGTCGGCCAGCCTCGCGCAGGTGTCCGATTTTCCGCGCGCGGTGTTCCCGCACCTGACCGACCTGCCGATCATCTGGCCGGTGCTGGCCGGCGTGTGCGTCGGGCTGCTGGTCGGCCTGCTGAACGGCTCGCTGATCGCGCTGACGGGCATCCCGCCGTTCATCGCGACGCTCGGCACGATGGTGGCCGCGCGCGGCTTCGCGAAGTGGTTCACCAACGGGATGCCGGTATCGATGCTGACCGACCAGTTCGCGGCGATCGGCGCGGGCGCGAATCCGGTGATCATCTTCGTCGTGGTGGCCGCGATCTTCCACGTCGTGCTGCGCTACACGCGCTTCGGCAAGTACACGTATGCGATCGGCGCGAATCGCCACGCGGCCGTCGTGTCGGGCATCAACGTGACGCGCCATCTGGTGTTCGTCTACGCGATCGCGGGCCTGCTGAGCGGGATCGCCGGCACCGTGACGGCCGCGCGCGCGATCTCCGGCCAGTCGGGCATGGGCGTGATGTACGAGCTCGACGCGATCGCGGCCGTCGTGATCGGCGGCACGTCGCTGTCGGGCGGCCTCGGGCGCGTGACGGGCACCGTGATCGGCGTGCTGATCCTCGGCGTGATGACGTCGGGCTTCACGTTCATCCGGATCGACGCGTACTACCAGGAGATGGTCAAGGGCGCGATCATCGTCGCGGCCGTGATCGCCGACCAGTATCGCAACAAGAAGACGCGCCGCTGACCGGCCGAGGTCGAACACACAACCGATCGGGAAGAAAATGAAAATCGCTTTGGATCCCTACATGATTCGCCACCTGCCGCTCGACCGGCTGCCGCATGCGGTGGCCGAGCTCGGCTACGACCAGATCGAGCTGTCGCCGCGCAGCGACTTTCTCGACTGGTGGGTGATGCCGCGCGCGACGCGCGAGCGCATGGCCGCGTTCCGGCACGCATTGCGCGCAAGCGGCGTGGGCCTTGCGTCGCTGCAGCCGATGTACCGCTGGGCCAGCCCGTTCGATGACGAGCGGCAGTGGGCGGTGCGCTGCTGGAAGAAGGCGATCGAGGTCGCGATCGAGATGGAATGCCCGCTGATGGTGTCCGAATTCGGGCGCGGCGCGTCGCCGGAGCGCTCGGTCGGCGAACGACCGGGCGCGAACCCGAAGGAGCTGTGCGAAGCCGCGTGGTTCCGTTCGATGGACGAGCTGCTGCCGATCCTCGAGCGCGAACGCATCGTGCTGTCGGTCGAGCCGCATCCGGAAGACTGGATCGAGCAGCTGCAGCCGGCGATCGACATCGTCACGAACATCGGCTCGCCGTCGCTGAAGCTGTCGTACATCGCGCCGCACACGTTCTATTACGGCGACGACATGGCCGCGATGATCGCGACCGCCGCGCCGATCCTCGCGCACGTGCGCGTGGCCGACACGTTCGATCACCGCAAGAGCAGCCAGCTGCGCTACATCGTGAACCCGCCGGGCTCGAACCAGATCCGCGTGCACCAGCATCTCGACATCGGGCAGGGCGAGATCGACTGGGACGTGTTTTTCCGCGCACTCGGCAGCGCCGGCTTCGACGGCGTGATGTCGTCGTGCGTGTTCGCGTGGGAGGACCGCGCGGAAGCGTCGTCGCGCTACATGCGCGACACGATCCAGCGCTACGTCGAACGCCATTTCGAACGGGCGGCCGCGCGCTGACCCGTTTTGGAACCATTGCCGACCGGCGCGGCACGGGCCGCGCCGTCGTTGAACCAGAGACTGGAGATATCCGGATGACCTTGCAAATCGGCGTGATCGGCTGCGGCGCGATCGGCCAGGACCATATCCGCAGGCTCACGCGCACGCTGTCCGGCGCGCGCGTGGTGGCCGTCAACGACATCGATCCGCAGCAGGCGCGCGACGCGGTGACGAAGTACGGGCTCGACGCGGAAATCTACGGCGACGGCCACGAAGTGGTCGCGGCAGCCGACGTACAGGCCGTGCTCGTCACGTCGTGGGGGCCGACGCACGAGGCGTTCGTGCTCGACGCGATCGCGCACGGCAAGCCGGTGTTCTGCGAGAAGCCTTTGGCCGTCACGGCCGACGGCTGCATGCGGATCGTCGAAGCCGAGGTCGCGCACGGCCGCCGGCTCGTGCAGGTCGGCTTCATGCGTCCGTACGACGAAGGCTATCGCGCGCTCAAGCGCGTGATCGACGGCGGCGAGATCGGCGCGCCGCTGATGCTGCATTGCGCGCACCGCAACCAGTCGGTCGGCGAGCGCTATACGACCGACATGGCGATCACCGACACGCTGATCCACGAGCTCGACGTGCTGCGCTGGCTGCTCGGCGAGGACTATGCGAGCGCGCAGGTCGTCTATCCGAAGAAGACGCGCCATGCGTCCGCGCATCTCGCCGATCCGCAGATCGTGCTGCTCGAAACCGCGAGCGGCGTGCGCATCGACGTCGAGATCTTCGTGAATTGCCAATACGGCTACGACATCCAGTGCGAGGTGGTCGGCGAGAACGGCATCGCGAAGCTGCCCGATCCGCCCGCGGTCGGGCTCAAGCACGCGGCGCGGCAGTCGGTCGAGATCATGACCGACTGGAAGGAGCGCTTCATCGCGTCGTACGACGTCGAGCTGCAGGCGTTCATCGACGGCGTGCGGCAGGGTGCGCTGACCGGGCCGTCCGCGTGGGACGGCTATGCGGCGGCGGTCGCGGCTGATGCGTGCGTGCGCGCGCAGCAGAGCGGGGCGGTCGAGCCGATCGCGATGGCCGAACGCCCGGCGTTCTATCGCGGCTGAACCGGCTGAACACGCCGACACCGGGCCGCGTGTCCACGCGGCCATGCTCGCGGCCGCGCGCCGCTTTCCTGCTGGACTGACCGACATGACGATGAAGATTGGCTGCGCGCCCTGCTGCTGGGGCGTCGACGACGTGAAGAACCCGCACCTGCCGCCGTGGCGGCAGGTGCTCGCCGAGGCCGCACAGGCGGGCTATTCGGGCATCGAGCTCGGCCCGTACGGCTACATCCCGCTCGAGCTCGACGTGGTGAGTGCCGAGCTCGAGCGGCAGCGTTTGAGCATCACCGCCGGCACGATCTTCGACGACCTGGTGTCGCCGGAGAATCTCCCGAACCTGCTGCGCCAGACGCGCGAGATCTGCGCGCTGATCACGCGCTTGCCAAAGCTGCCGACGCAGCCGGGCCAGCGCCATGCGGCGCCGTATCTGGTCGTGATGGACTGGGGGCACGACGAACGCGACTACGCGGCCGGCCACGCCGATCGCGCGCCGCGCCTGTCCGCCGAACGCTGGGCGCGCATGGTCGACCACATTCGCGAAATCGCGACGATCGCGCGCGACGAATTCGGCGTGCGCGCGGTGATCCATCCGCATGCGGGCGGCTACATCGAGTTCGCGGACGAGATCGACCGGATCGTCGCCGACGTCGCGGCCGATACGGCGGGCCTCTGTCTCGACACCGGCCACCTTTACTACTCGGGGATGGATCCCGAGACATGGCTGCGCCGTCACGCGGCGCGGCTCGACTACGTGCATTTCAAGGATATCGACGCGGCCGTGTACGACGCGGTGATGGGCGAACACATCGCCTTCTTCGCGGCGTGCGCGCGTGGCGTGATGTGCCCGATCGGCACCGGCGTGCTCGACTACCGCGCGATCCGTCGCGCGCTCGACGATATCGGCTATGCGGGATACATCACGATCGAACAGGAGCGCGATCCGCGCAATGCCGGCACGAGCCTGCGCGACGTCGCGGCGAGCCGCGAGTTTCTCGCATCGGCCGGGTTCGCGTAATCGGCCGTCGGCCCGACCCTCTGCACACACTTTGAACACCTGAACACGGACAGGAACACGACAATCATGATCGACGGACAGATTCTGCTCGGACATTCGATTCCCTGGGGCATGGTCGGCGGCGGGCTCGGCAGCCAGATCGGCTACAGCCACCGGTCGGCCGCATTGCGAGACGGCAGCTTCCAGCTCGTTGCCGGCGCATTCGACATCGATGCCGAACGCGGGCGGCAATTCGGCGTGAAGCTCGGTGTCGACGCCGGGCGCTGCTATCCCGACTACCGGACGATGTTCGACGCCGAGGCGAAGCGTGCCGACGGCATCCGCGCGGTGTCGATCGCGACGCCGAACAACACGCACTTCGAAATTTGCCGCGCGGCGCTGAACGCGGGGCTGCACGTCGTATGCGAGAAGCCGCTGTGCTTCACGACCGAGGAGGCCGAGGCGCTGCAGCGGCTGTCGGTCGAGAAGAACCGCATCGTCGGCGTCGCGTACGGCTATTCCGGACACCAGATGATCGAGCAGGCGCGCGAAATGATTGCGCGCGGCGATCTCGGCGAGATCCGCATCGTGCAGATGCAGTTCGCGCACGGCTTTCACAGCGAGGGCGTCGAAGCCGCGAGCGCCGCCGCGCGCTGGCGCGTCGACCCGAAGTTCGCGGGGCCGAGCTACGTGCTCGGCGACATCGGCACGCATCCGCTGTACATCTCCGAAGTGATGGCGCCGGAACTGCGGATCAAACGGCTGATGTGCTCGCGGCAGAGCTTCGTGAAGAGTCGCGCGCCGCTCGAGGACAACGCGTTTACGATCATGGAATACGACACGGGCGCGATCGGCTACGTGTGGTCGAGCGCGGTGAACGCGGGCTCGATGCACGGGCAGAAGGTGCGCGTGATCGGCTCGAAGGCGAGCGTCGAATGGTGGGACGAACATCCGAACCAGTTGCGCTACGAGATCCAGGGGCAGCCCGCGCAGGTGCTCGATCGCGGAATGGGCTATCTGCATCCGCACGCATTGCGCGAGGACCGCATCGGCGCCGGGCATCCGGAAGGGCTGTTCGAAGCGTGGTCGAATCTGTACGCGCGCTTCGCGCTCGCGATGGATGCGGCCGATCGCGGCGACGCGCAGGCGTTGAAGAACATCCGCTTTCCGGATGTCCATGCGGGCGTCGAAGGCGTGCGGTGGGTCGAGAACTGCGTGCGGTCCGCCGATGCGGGCGGCGTATGGGTCGACTATCGGTGAGCAGGCGGTGAGCAAGCGGCGGCCGATGCGCGGCGTCGGCCGGCGGCCCAGGGCGGCTGCCGGCGACCCTCGGCGTCACCGTTCGCATCGGCGTCGGTAGACGCCCTAATCTTTACGGCTCGGCGACGGCGTTGGAAAATCGTTTCCATTCCGGCCGTGGAGCGTGTGTAGGTGATGATCGAGCGCGTGGGAGCGAGCGTGCGGCGCGGGCCGTGCCGCAAACGTGATTAAATTCGCCCTTCATGCATGTCCATAGGTGAGTCCCGGGCGCACGCGCAGGCGGCGCGCGGATCGGGGCCGTCAACTTCGCGCTATCCGATGAGTTCATCCGAGAAACCACCCGCCACCGTCGAGGCGTTCCTGCAGCATCTGACGCAGGAGTACGACGGCCTCAGCAATCGCCTGAAGGTGATTGCGCGTCACGTGGAAACGCATCGGGACCAGCTGGGCCTGGAAGGCATCCAGTCGCTCGCGGAGGCGTGCGGCGTGCAGCCGTCGGCCGTCGTCCGGTTCGCGAAGCATTTCGGCTTTTCGGGCTTCTCCGAGATGCAGCGGCTGTTCCGCGAGGGGCTGGCCCAGCAGATCGCGCCGGGCCGCGCGTACAACCTGCGGCTGCGCGACGTGATCGAATCGGGCGAGTCGAGCCTGCAGCCCGAGCAGATCGCCGACGAATTCATCAAGGGCAGCATTGCCGGCATGCAGCAGCTGCGGCAGACGCTCGACCCGCACGCGCTCGCACGGGCCGTCGACCTGCTCGCCGACACGCAGGCGATCTGGATCGCCGGCTCGCGCCGCGCGTTTCCGATCGCCGTGTATCTCGACTATGCGCTGCAGCACACCGACAAGCGCATCGGCCTGTTCAGCGCGCTCGGCAGCATGCATCTCGGCCAGATCCGCTCGGTGCGCGAAGGCGACGTGATGATCGTGATCTCGTTCATGCCGTACGCGGAAGAGACGGTGCAGGTCGCGCAGCAGGCCGTGCAGCGCGGCGCGCGCCTGATCGCGATCACCGACAGCCGGATGAGCCCGCTCGCGCGCGAGGCCGAGGTGACGCTGATGGTGCAGGACAGCGAGACGTTCGGGTTCCGTGCGCTGACCGCGACGATGGGCCTCGCGCAGAGCCTGTTCGTCGCGCTCGCGTACCGGCTCGAGCTGTCGTACCTGCCGACCGCCGACGGCGTACACGGTACGCAGGCCGGCTGACGCCGGCCTTCGATTCGCCGGCCGCCCGCGCATTCCATCGCCGGGCGGCACGTCGACCCCGCTTACTTCGCGGTCGGCATCGCGAATTCGGCGCCCTTGCCGATGCTCGACGCCCAGCGCTGCATCACCGACTTCTGGCGCGTGTAGAAGCGCACGCCTTCCTCGCCGTACGCGTGCATGTCGCCGAACAGGCTCTTCTTCCAGCCGCCGAAGCCGTGCCAGGCCATCGGCACCGGGATCGGCACGTTGATGCCGACCATGCCGACCTGGATGCGCCGCGCGAATTCGCGCGCGATGCCGCCGTCGCTCGTGAAGCATGCGACGCCGTTGCCGAATTCGTGTGCGTTGATCAGGTCGACCGCTGCGCCGAAGTCCTTCACGCGCACGCAGCCGAGCACCGGCCCGAAGATCTCTTCCTTGTAGATGCGCATGTCGGGGCTCACGTGATCGAACAGCGTGCCGCCGGTGAAGAAGCCTTCCTCGCGGCCCGGCACGCGCAGCCCGCGGCCGTCGACCACCAGTTGCGCGCCTTCGCTGACGCCTTGCCCGATATAACCTTCGATGCGCTTGAGCGCGTCGCCGGTGACGATCGGTCCCATCTCGACTTCCGGCGACATCCCGTCGCCGATCACCAGCTTGCGCGCGCGCTCGGCCACCAACGGCACGATCTTGTCGGCCACGTCGCCGACCAGCACCGCGATGCTGATCGCCATGCAGCGCTCGCCGGCCGAGCCGTACGCGGCGCCGATCAGCGCGTCGACCGCCTGCTCGATGTTCGCGTCCGGCATCACGACGAGATGGTTCTTCGCGCCGCCGAGCGCCTGCACGCGCTTGCCCGACTGCACCGCGCGCTGCTGCACGTAGGCCGCGATCGGCGTCGAGCCGACGAAGCTGACGGCCTGCACGTCCGGGTGGTCGAGGAGCGCGTCGACCGCGCCCTTGTCGCCTTGCACGACGTTGAACACGCCGGCGGGCAGGCCCGCCTGCGTGAGCAGGTCGGCGATGAACAGCGCCGCCGACGGGTCGCGTTCGCTCGGCTTCAGCACGAACGTGTTGCCCGTCGCGAGCGCGACCGGGAACATCCAGCACGGCACCATGCACGGGAAGTTGAACGGCGTGATACCCGCGACGACGCCGAGCGGCTGGCGCATCGTCCAGTTGTCGATGCCGGTGCTGACCTGCTCGGTGAAGTCGCCCTTCAGCAGTTGCGGCACGCCGCATGCGAATTCGATGATGTCGATGCCGCGCGCGACTTCGCCCTGCGCATCCGAGAACACCTTGCCGTGCTCGGCCGTGATGATGGCGGCCAGCGTGTCGCGGTGTTCGTTCATCAACTGCAGGAAGCGGTGCAGCACGCGGGCGCGGCGGATCGGCGGCGTGTCGGCCCAGGCCGGGAACGCCGCACGGGCGGACGCGACGGCGCGCTGCACTTCGTCGTCGCCGGCGAGCGCGACGCGGCGCACCGCGCGGCCGAGCGCCGGATTGAAGACGTCCTGGAAGCGGCCGCTGCGGCCGGCGACGGGCGCGCCGTCGATGTAGTGGCCGACGTCGGCGTCGGACGTATAGGCGGGAACCGTGGTCATGCGTGTCTCCTGGGCATGGGAATGGGGAGTGGACGGAACCTAGTCTAGGCAAAGCGGCGGGGCGGGAGAAGGCCGCGCAGCTTGATTCACTGTTCAGAATTCTGAATAATCGGCGGATGAATCAGCAAAATGTCCAGGCGCTCTGGCCGCATATCCACTCGCTGACGGTCCTCGCCGCGGCCGGCAGTTTCACGGCCGCCGCGCAGCGGCTCGGCATCAGCAAGGCCGCGATGAGCCAGCGCATCGCCGATCTCGAGAAGGCGGCCGGCGTGCCGCTCGTGCGGCGCACGACGCGCAGCGTGCGGCTCACCGACGCCGGGCAGACGCTGGTCGACAGCACGCGCGACGCGTTCGAATCGATCGGCCAGCACTTCGCGCGCGTGAAGGAGCTCGCCGGCGAGCCGCGCGGGCTGCTGCGGGTGACGGCGCCGGTCGCGCTCGGGCGCCAGCAGGTCGTGCCGCACCTGCCCGATTTCCTGCGGCAGCACCCGGGCGTGCACATCGAACTCGACCTGTCCGACCGGCTGCATTCGCTGACGCAGGAGGGCTTCGACCTCGCGATCCGCCATACGACGACCGCGCCGCAAACCCACGTCGCGTGGAAGCTGTGCGACACGCGTTCGCTGCTGGTCGCGAGCCGCGACTACCTCGACGCGCGCGGTGCGCCGCGCCACCCGAGCGAACTCGTCGACCACAGCTGCCTGTGCTACCTGCGCGACAACGAACCGGCCGCCTGGAGCTTCGAGCCGGACGGCCGGCGGCGCCAGCGCGTGAGCGTGCCGGTGCGCGGCAGCTTCGCGGCCAACAACAGCGAGGCGATGCGCGAGGCCGCGCTCGGCGGGCTCGGCATCGCGCTGCTGCCGGATTTCAGCGCGCAGCGCGATCTCGACGCCGGCCGGCTCGTCGCGCTGCTGGACGGCTGGCGGCCGTCGGGCGCGTTCGGCGACCACATCTTCGCGCTGCGGCCGTACAGCCCGGTCGTGCCGAGCGCGGTGCGCGCGCTCGTGCGGCACCTGCGCGAGCGGCTCGCGGGCGGGTTCGCGGGCGCCTGACGGGCGCTCGGCGGGCGCTTGGCATGACGAGCGCGTGCCGAGCGCGTGCCGAGCGCGGGCGCGCCGCGTTGCGCGGCCGGGCCCGGGCCGCGCGGGCAGGGGCGGCCGCGCTGCGGTAAAATCGCCGCTTCCTCCCGCGCCCGTGTGGCGCGTCATTCGAAGGTCGACAGCCGATGCAGATTCACAAGGAAGTGGACGCGCGCGGGCTCAATTGCCCGTTGCCGATCCTGCGCGCCAAGAAAGCGCTCGCCGATATGGAGAGCGGGCAGATCCTCAAGGTGCTCGCGACCGATCCGGGTTCGCAGCGCGATTTCGCCGCGTTCGCGAAGCAGACGGGCAACGAGATCGTCGAAGTGACGACCCAGGACAAGACCTTCGTGTTCCTGATGCGCCGCCGCTGACGGCCCGCATCTCGCGCCCCTTGCGGCGCCCGCTCGCGCACCGCCCGCTGCGGTCCGCCGCGCCAACGGCGCGACACGAGCGCCAGCACAGACCCTCGCCCAGGCGCCTGTTCCATGGGAAAGCGCTCGTCTGACGCCTCTGACAATTCTTAAACCTCGCCGCACGACCGGCTGCGTATACTGACCCGGCCGGTCGTCCGTCTCGGATGAATGCACCGGCCACGGTACGTCATACGAGGCGGGCACGGGGGCCATGCCTGACGCTGCCGTCGTACAAACGGGGAGAGGACATGTCCTTCAGACCAGGGACCATTCGAAGTCCGTCCGCAGCGGAATGCATCGCGCCCGCACGTGCGGCGGGGTTGAGCCGGATCGAGCTCGACCCGCAACGGGATCGCCACGCGCGTGCCGCGCTCGAGGCGTATGCCGATTCGGCGGCGGCCGAGATGCCGTGGCTGGCCGAATCGCTCGACGAACGGCTGCGCGGCGCCGCGCGGGACGACGGCACGGGCTTCACGTATTGCGGCGCGACGATCGGGCGCGTGCTCGATCTCGCGCAGGCGTGGGCGGCGAGCCAGCCCGACTATGCGGCGCCGGCGTGGGAGCGCGTGCGCAGCCAGCTGGAGCGGATGCTGGGGCAGCCCACGCTGGGCCAGCCGGAAGCGCCGCCAGTTGCGCGACGGGAAGGATTATTCGAATAAAGGACCGTAGTCCGCGCAATTTCTTGGCGAATTTCATACTACTATGATGAAATCGCCGGTTCGTCCGTGCCCTGTTTTTGAGATGGGTTGCCGGGGCGCCGTATCGCGCAGGTTGCGCGCTCGGCAAACGACGGCTCGCCGGCCGGTGTCGGACGCCGCGCGCATGTTGCGCGGCGGGATGAGTGCGGGGAGCTGAACTGGACGAATCGATTTCGATTTGCGGGGTGCTATGAGAATTGCTGTACTGGATGATGATCCGGCCCAGACGGATTTCGTCAGTCAAACGCTGACGGCCGCCGGCCACACGTGCTATGCGTTCAAGGAAGGCAAGGCCCTGAAGAAGCGTCTGCAGCGCGAGACGTTCGATCTGCTCGTGCTCGACTGGAACGTGCCCGACATGTCCGGCGAGGAAGTGCTCAAGTGGGTGCGTGCGAACCAGACCGAGCACAGCCTGCCGATCATCTTCATGACGAGCCGCGACGACGAGGCGGGGATCACGCAGATCCTCAACGCCGGCGCGGACGATTACGTGGTCAAGCCCGTGTCGGGCCCGATCCTGCGCGCGCGCATCGGCTCGCTGCTGCGCCGCGCGTATCCGGTCAACGCGGAGGCGACCGTTCGCGAGTTCGACCAGTTCCGCTTCGACGTGAACCTGAAGCAGGCGTATGTCGGCGACAAGGCCGTGAGCCTCACGCAGAAGGAATTCGAGCTCGCGCTGCTGCTGTTCCAGCACCTCGACCGGCCGCTGTCGCGCGCGCACATTCTCGATCTCGTGTGGAAGCAGGCGACCGACATCCCGTCGCGCACGATGGACACGCACATCTCGATGCTGCGCACGAAGCTCGGCCTGCGGCCGGAAAACGGCTATCGCCTCGCGCCGATCTACGGCTACGGCTACCGGCTCGAGCGGGTCGGCCAGGGAGAGCCGGAGTGACCCGGCGCATCACGCAGCGCACGGCGAGCCTGCGCACGGCGGCACTGCATGCGGCGTGCGCGGTCGCGTTTGCGTTCGCGGCGCAGCAGGCCGTCGCGCAGCCGAGCGCTGCCGCGGGCAAGATGGTCGTCTACCGCACGCATGCCGGCGACACGCTGTACGACGTCGCCGCGCGCTACCTGCAGGGCCCGGACGACTGGCAGTTGCTGCAACGGATCAACGGCGTGCCCGCGCCGAAACACCTCCAGCCCGACATCGCGCTGAAGCTGCCGGCCGCGCGGCTGCGCAAGGAAAAGCTGACCGCGCGCGTCGTCGCGGTGCAGGGCACGGCCGAGCGCGCGTCCGGCGGCGCGTACGCGCCGCTCGCGAACGATGCGACGCTGACCGAGGGCGACCGCGTGCGCACGGGCGCGAACGGCTTCCTGACGCTCGAACTGGCCGACGGCACGCATATGAGCCTGCCGCCCGACAGCCAGCTCGACCTGAAGACCTTGCGCCGTACCGTGCTGACCGGCACGCTCGATCGCGAGTTCGAGCTCACGCGCGGCTCGGTCGACAGCGAGGTCACGCATCTGAAGAAGCGCGACGACCGCTTCCAGATCCGCTCGCCGTCGGTCGTGGCCGGCGTGCGCGGCACGCGGTTCCGCGTGAACTACGACGCCGCCGGCAACGCGGCGACGCGTGTCGAGGTGCTCGACGGCACCGTCGGCGTCGCGGGCAAGCAGCAGCCGGCCGACCCGACGCTCGTGCATGCGAACTTCGGCAGCGTCACGACGTCGTCCGGCGCGGTCGGCGCACCCGTGCAGCTGCTGCCGGCGCCCGCGCTCACGCATCCGGACAAGGTGCAGGACGAGCCCGACCTCACGTTCGACGTCGCGCCGCTCGAGCATGCGCATGCCTATCACCTGCAACTCGCGCGCGACGCGGGCATGCTCGAACTGTTCAGCGAAACGCGCACGGTCTCGTCGCGTGCGGTGTTCCGCGAGGTGCCGAACGGCACGTACTTCGTCCGGATTTCCGCGATCGACGACAACGGCCTCGAAGGCATGCCGCACATTTACGCGTTCGAGCGGCGCCTGATGGGGCTCGATGCGAGCGCGTCGCCCGGCCCGGACGGCTACGAGTTCCGCTGGGCGCCGAACGACGCGGCCAAGGACGCGCGTTATCGGTTCGTGCTGTCGCGCTCGAAGGACCTGAGCGCGCCGGTCGTCGACCAGATGGGCCTGAAGGCGCGCCGGATCACGGTCTCCCACCTTCCGCCCGGCGACTACTACTGGGCGGTGACGGTCGAGGAGTTCGAGGGCGGCAAGTTCTATCAGAAGACGAGTCCGGTCAGCGCGTTCACGTTGTCGCGCTGACCCGCGGCGCATGAAAACCGACTCCGTTTCCCCGCGGCGGCGCCTCGGCCGCCGCTTCCTGATCGAGTGGATCGCGATCGGCTGCCTCGGGATCGCGGTGATTCTCGCGTGCGCGCTCGGCCGGCTGTCGTCGAGCGTCGACGGGCTGATCTACGACCGGCTGCTGATGCTGCGCAGCCTGCCGCTGTCGCCCGACGTCGTCGTCGTCGACATCGACAACCAGAGCGTGTCCGCACTCGGCCGCTGGCCGTGGTCGCGCAGCGTGCACGCGCGGCTGCTCGACACGCTGGCGCGTGCGCAGCCGGCCGCGGTCGTCTACGACGTGCTGTTTACCGAGCAGTCGCCGGAGGATCGCGCGTTCGCCGACGCCATGGCCCGTGTGCCGACCTTCCTGCCCGTCTTGCTGAGCCCCGAACAGGCGGACGGCACGCGCACCGTCGATCCGCCGGTGGCGGAGCTGTCGGCACGCACGATGGGACTTGGCCACATCAATCTCGAAGTCGATCCCGACGGCATCGTGCGTAGCGTCGCGCTGTTCGAAAGCGACGGCCGCGTGCGCTGGCCGCAGCTGATGGTGCCCGTCTATCGTGCGATCCAGGCCGGCCGGCTGCATCCGGTCGGCGGCACGCCCGGCGCGCAAGCGCACGACCTGTCGCGCGACGCGACCGGCGACGGCCGCTACCTGATTCCGTTCAGCCGCAACACGCCCGCGTATCCGACGCTGTCGTTCGACGACGTGCTCGAAGGGCGCGTGAAACCCGACGCGCTGCGCGGCAAGATCGTCGTCGTCGGCGTGACGGCGTCGGGCCTCTACGACCGCTTCGCGACGCCGGTGTCGGGCGACTTCGGTCCGCTCGCCGGCGTGTACATCCATGCGAACGTGCTCGACATGCTGACGACTGGCAGCGCGATCCTGCCTGCATCGCGTGCCGGACTCTTCGCCGCATCGCTGCTGCCGCTCGCCGTGCTGCTGGGCGGCTTCCTGATGCTGTCGCCGTGGCGCGCGCTGCTGCTGACGCTGAGCCTGGCCGCGCTGGCCGTCGTCGCGAGCCTGGCGCTGCTGTTCGAGGCGCGCGTGTGGCTGTCGCCCGCGCCGGCCATCTTCGGGCTGGTCGCCGTCTACCCGATCTGGAACTGGCGGCGCCTGGAAATGACGATGTCGTACCTGCGCCGCGAGCTGCAGCGGCTCGCCGATGAGCCGCACCTGCTGCCCGAGGCGCCGCGCACGCGCAGCGTCGGCGGCGACGTGCTCGAACGGCAGATGGCGCTGATGGCGCAGGCCGCGCAGCGCGTGCAGGACATGAAGCGCTTCGTGTGGGACAGCCTCGACAGCATGCCGGAGCCGATCTTCGTCACCGACCTGGCCGGCACCGTGCTGATCGCGAACCATGCGGCGAAGCGCTACGGTTCGCGGCTCGCGCTGCCGGTGCCGGAAGGGCGGCCGCTGCGCGCCGCGCTCGGCGAGCTGACCTTCATGAAGACCGTCGACGGCAACGCCGAACACGACGTCACGATCCGCGCACACTGGCCGGACGCGCTCGACCCGACGCTCGGGGCCGAAGACGAAGCGATGGCGCGCGGCATCGAGGTGCGCGATCGCGACGGGCTCGACCATCTGTTACGCTACGCCCCGTGTACGAACGCGCAGGGCCGCGTGACGGGCTGGATCGCCGGTCTGGTCGACGTGACCGAGCTGCACGCGGCCGAGCGGCAGCGCGAGGAGGCGCTGCACCTGCTGTCGCACGACATGCGCTCGCCGCAGTCGTCGATCCTCGCGCTCGTCGAGATCGAGCGCGATCGCGTCGAAACCGACGCGATGCGCGGGCTGCTCGCGCGGATCGAGCGCTATGCGCACCGTGCGCTGTCGCTCGCCGACGAGTTCGTGCAGCTGGCGCGCGCGGAGTCGCAGGCGTACCAGCTCGAACCGACGAGCCTGGTCGACGTGCTGATCGACGCGAGCGACGAAGTCTGGCCGCAGGCGCAGGCAAAGCGCATCCGCATCGAGACCGACGTCGGGGCCGACATGTGCTGGACGCGCGCCGACCGCTCGCTGATCACACGCGCGTTCGTCAACCTGCTGAACAACGCAGTCAAATACAGTCCGTCCGACACGGTGATCGCGTGTACGCTGTCGGTCGAGCATGCATCGAAGCGGATCTTCTGTACGATTCGCGATCAGGGGTACGGCATCGCGCCGGAAGATCTGCAGCATCTGTTCGAGCGTTTCAAGCGGTTCCATGCCGGCGAGCGGCCCGAAATCTCGGGCTCCGGGCTCGGCATGGCATTCGTGAAGACGGTCGTCACGCGCCACGGCGGCAGCGTGACGGTCGACAGCGAAGTGGGTGTCGGCACCGCGGTGACGGTGTCGCTGCCCGCGATCGACGAGCCGTCCGCCTGACAGGGCCGGGCACGACGGCAGGCATTTGGGGGAAGTCATGAGAAAGGAATGGGCAGCGGCCGCGCTGGCGGCGTCGCTGTTGACGGGTTGCGCCGGCGTCACGACCGGCGTGAGCGCGCTCGGGCAGCCGAATGCGTTCGCATCCGGTGCGCACGGCTACGATTTCGTTCGCACGGCCGCTCAGGCCGACGATGCCGAATACCGGCAGATCGAGACGCTCGTGCACGACGAGCTCGCGCAGCGCGGCTTCGACGCGCAGCCTGGCCAGGCCGCGCGCTACCGGCTGTCGATCGCGTATGCGACGCAGCCGGCGTCGGTCGCGGCGACGGCCGACCAGTGCGGCGCGGCAAGCAGCGCGTGCGTGACCGTCGACGGACCGGCGCCGTTCGCGCTGCCGTTCGCGGGCAAGGTGTACCGCCACGTGCTGACGCTGCGTTTCGTCGATGCGAAGACGGGCGTCGACGTCTATCGCGTGTCGGCGTCGCTGCGCGATCGCGATGCGCTCACGCAGCAGGCCGCGCCGACGCTCGTGAAGAGCGCGCTCGCGAAGCTGCCGTTCGAGCAGGGTGACGGCTGGCTCGTGAAGACGAAAAAAGACGACGCGGGCGCAATGCCGGGCGTCGTCTCGGTGAAGCCGGCCGTCACGCGCTGACGCGCCGGCCGTGAGGCGAGGGCGGCCCGCCGGGGAGGCGAGGCCGGCCCGTGCCGCGTTCAGGCAGCCGGTTGCCCGTTGCCGCGCGCGCGCAGGTACGCGTCGAAGTCGGTGCCGACTTCCGGGTGGCGCAGCGCGAACTCGACCGTCGCCTTCAGGTAGCCGAGCTTGCTGCCGCAGTCATAGCGCGTGCCCTGGTACTTGTAGGCCAGCACCTGTTCGTCGGCGAGCAGCGCCTGGATCGCGTCGGTGAGCTGCAGCTCGCCGCCCGCGCCCGGCTTCAGCGCACGCAGGTGTTCGAAGATCCGCGGCTTCAGGATGTAGCGGCCGACCACGCCGAGGTTCGACGGCGCGACTTCCGGCTCCGGTTTCTCGACGATCGCCGACATCTTGACGATCGACTCTTCCCACTCCTTGCCGTCGACGATGCCGTACGACTTCGTCTCCGACGGCGGGATCTCTTCCACGCCGATCACCGAGCTGTGATAGTGGTCGAACACGTCGACCATCTGCTTCATCACGGGCGGGTTGCCGTCGAGCAGGTCGTCGGCGAGGATCACCGCGAACGGATTGTCGGCGACGAGCTTCTCCGCGCACAGCACCGCATGGCCGAGGCCGAGCGCTTCCGGCTGGCGCACGTAGAAGCAGTCGACATGGCTCGGCTTGATGCTGCGCACGAGCTCGAGCAGCTTCTCCTTGCCGCGCGCCTCGAGTTCGGCCTCGACCTCGTACGACTTGTCGAAGTGATCCTCGATCGCGCGCTTGCTGCGCCCGGTCACGAAGATCATCTCGGTGATGCCCGCGGCGATCGCTTCCTCGACTGCGTACTGGATCAGCGGCTTGTCGACGACGGGCAGCATTTCCTTCGGGCTCGCCTTCGTTGCCGGGAGGAACCGCGTGCCGAGACCGGCAACGGGGAATACCGCCTTGGTGACTTTCAACATGATCGAACCTTTATTCCTGTAATCGACTTGTCAGACAGCCTATGTTCACGTTCCGATTATAGTGAACGCAAACGACCTTACCGTTTGTTACGCAGGCAACCGATCGAGCTGAGCGCGCAGTTTTTCCAGCGTGCTCTGGAATTCGGCGACGCGCTTCTGCTCCTGCTCGACCACGGCCGGCGGGGCTTTCGCGACGAACGCCTCGTTGCCGAGCTTCGCATTGCACTTCGCGATCTCGCCCGTCAGGCGCGCGATTTCCTTCGACAGGCGCTCGCGTTCGGCCGCGACGTCGATTTCCACCTTCAGCACCAGCTTGTTCGGGCCCACGATCGCGATCGGCGCGCCGTGCGCTTCCTTGTCGAGGGTCGCTTCGTCGGCCAGGATCTGCACTTCCGACAGGCGCGCGAGCGCTTGCACGTACGGCGCGAACGAGCGCAGGCGCTCGGCATCGCCGGCCGCGAGCAGCGGCACCTTGGTCGCCGGCGACAGGTTCATCTCGCCGCGCAGGTTGCGGCATGCGTCGACGATCGCCTTCAGGTCGGCCGCCCATTGTTCGGACGCCTCGTCGATCTTCTGCAGGTTCGCGACCGGATACGCCTGCGTCATCAGCGACGCTTCGCCCTCGGCCTGGCCTTGCGGATAACGGCCGGCGAGCGGCGCGACCTTCTGCCAGAGCGCTTCGGTGATGAACGGGATGATCGGGTGCGCGAGGCGCAGCACCGTTTCCAGCACGCGCAGCAGCGTGCGGCGCGTCGCGCGCTGCTGTTCCGGCGTGCCGTTCTGGATCTGCACCTTCGCGAGTTCGAGGTACCAGTCGCAGTACTCGTCCCACACGAACTTGTAGATGCTGGTCGCGATGTTGTCGAAGCGGTAATCGGCGAAGCCCTTCGCGATGTCGGCCTCGGTGCGCTGCAGGAGCGACACGATCCAGCGGTCGGCCGCCGAGAAGTCGAGGTAGCCGCCGGGGCCGCAGTCGCCCGCGCCGCACACTTCCGGCTTGTCGGCGCCGCAGTCGTGGCCTTCGCAGTTCATCAGCACGAAGCGCGTCGCGTTCCACAGCTTGTTGCAGAAGTTGCGATAGCCTTCGCAGCGCGCGAGGTCGAAGTTCACGTTGCGGCCGAGCGTCGCCATCGACGCCATCGTGAAGCGCAGCGCGTCGGTGCCGAACGCGGCGATGCCGTCCGGGAATTCCTTGCGCGTCTTCTTCTCGATGGTCGCGGCCTGCTTCGGGTTCATCAGGCCGGTCGTGCGCTTCGCGACCAGCGTTTCGAGGTCGATGCCGTCGACGATGTCGATCGGGTCGAGCGTGTTGCCCTTGCTCTTCGACATCTTCTGGCCTTCCGCGTCGCGCACGAGACCGTGCACGTAGACGGTGTGGAACGGCACCTTGCCGGTGAAGTGCGTCGTCATCATCACCATCCGGGCGACCCAGAAGAAGATGATGTCGAAGCCGGTGACGAGCACCGACGACGGCAGGAAGTGCTGCAGTTCAGGCGTTTCGTTCGGCCAGCCGAGCGACGAGAACGGCACGAGCGCCGACGAGAACCACGTGTCGAGCACGTCCTCGTCGCGCTTCAGCGCACCGGTGTAGCCCTTCGCGGTGGCCTGCGCGCGCGCCTCTTCCTCGTTGCGCGCGACGAACACCTCGCCGTTCTCGCCGTACCAGGCGGGAATCTGGTGGCCCCACCACAGCTGGCGCGAGATGCACCAGTCCTGGATGTTCTCGAGCCACTGGTAGTAGGTGGTCGTCCAGTTTTCCGGCACGAACTTGATCTGGCCGCTGCGCACGACGTCGAGCGACGTTTCGGTGATCGACTTGCCCGGGTTGAACGTGCCTTCCGGCGCCGGCTTCGTCATCGCGACGAACCACTGGTCGGTCAGCATCGGCTCGATAACGACGCCCGTGCGGTCGCCGCGCGGCACCATCAGCTTGTGCGGCTTCACGGAGTCGAGGAAGCCCTCCGCATCGAGGTCGGCGACGATCGCACGGCGCGCGTCGAAGCGGTCGAGGCCGCGATACTGCGCGGGGCCGTTGTCGTTGATCTTCGCGTCGAGCGTGAGGATCTCGATCGGCGCGAGGTTGTGGCGCAGGCCGACCTGGTAGTCGTTGAAGTCGTGCGCGGGCGTGACCTTCACGACGCCCGTGCCGAACTCGCGATCGACGTAGTCGTCGGCGATCACCGGGATCTCGCGGCCCGTCAGCGGCAGCGTGACGAGCTTGCCGATCAGGTGCGCGTAGCGCTCGTCTTCCGGGTGGACCATCAGCGCGACGTCGCCGAGCATCGTTTCCGGACGCGTGGTCGCGACGGTCAGCGAGCCCGAACCGTCGACGAGCGGGTAGCGGATGTGCCACAGGTGGCCGTTTTCCTCCTCGCTCGCGACTTCGAGATCCGACACCGCGGTGAGCAGCACCGGATCCCAGTTCACGAGGCGCTTGCCGCGGTAGATCAGGCCCTGTTCGTAGAGCGTGACGAACACGTCGCGCACGGCGGCCGACATCTTGTCGTCCATCGTGAAATATTCGCGCGACCAGTCGGTCGACGCGCCGAGGCGGCGCACCTGGCCCGTGATCGTCGAGCCGGACTGCTGCTTCCACTCCCACACGCGCTCGACGAACTTCTCGCGGCCGAGGTCATGGCGCGATACGCCCTGCGCGTCGAGCTGGCGCTCGACGACGATCTGGGTCGCGATCCCCGCGTGGTCGGTGCCGGGCACCCACAGCGTGTTCTCGCCGAGCATCCGGTGGTAGCGGGCGAGGCCGTCCATGATCGTCTGGTTGAACGCGTGGCCCATGTGCAGCGTGCCGGTGACGTTCGGCGGCGGCAGCTGGATCGCGAAATCGGGGCGCGCCGGGTCGAATGCCGGGGCGGCATAGCCGCGTTTTTCCCACTCCGGCCCCCATTGGGACTCGATGGTGTGGGGCTCGAAACTCTTCGCAAGCGTGCTGTCGCTCATGGTTGGAAATCTGCCGAAAAATGCGTGAATTGGATGCCGAATCTGACAATTATAAATGGATGCACATCGGCCAGCCATCGCTTGCCCGCGCGGGCGGGTCGCAAGGGGCGTGCAGCGCGGGCGACGGCCCGCGGCACATCGGATCGGAAACGGCATCGCGCGGCCGACTTATAATGGCGGGTCCGCATTTTTCTCGCACGTCCGCTGCCGCTCCATGCCCGATCTGCTCGCCAATCTGAACCCTGAACAATACGCCGCCGTCACGCTGCCGAACGAACCGGCGCTGATCCTCGCGGGGGCGGGCAGCGGCAAGACCCGCGTGCTGATCACGCGTATCGCGTGGCTGATCCAGCAGGGCTACGCATCGCCGGCCACCGTGCTCGCCGTCACCTTCACGAACAAGGCCGCGCGCGAGATGATGGCGCGGCTGTCGGCGATGATGCCGATCGACACGCGCGGGATGTGGATCGGCACGTTCCACGGGCTGTGCAACCGGATGCTGCGCACGCACTGGCGCGACGCCGGCCTGCCGCAGACCTTCCAGATCCTCGACACGGCCGACCAGCTGTCGGCGATCAAGCGGCTGATGAAGGCGGCGAACGTCGACGACGAGAAATACCCGCCGAAGAACGTCCAGTACTTCATCAACAACGCGAAAGAGCAGGGGCTGCGGCCCGACAAGGTCGACGCGTCCGACAACTTCAACCGCAAGTTCGTCGAGCTGTACCAGGCGTACGACCAGCAGTGCCAGCGCGAGGGCGTCGTCGATTTCCCCGAGCTGCTGCTGCGCTGCTACGAGCTGCTCGCGTACAACGCGCCGCTGCGCGCGCACTACCAGGCGCGTTTCAGGCACATCCTCGTCGACGAGTTCCAGGACACCAACAAGCTGCAGTACGCGTGGCTCAAGATGCTCGCGGGCGGCGAGAACGCGATCTTCGCGGTCGGCGACGACGACCAGTCGATCTACGCGTTCCGCGGCGCGAACGTCGGCAACATGCGCGACTTCGAAGACGAATTCCGCGTGCGCAACCTGATCAAGCTCGAGCAGAACTACCGGTCGCACGGCAACATCCTCGATGCGGCGAACCAGCTGATCTCGAACAACGCGCATCGCCTCGGCAAGAACCTGCGCACCGACGCCGGCCATGGCGAGCCCGTGCGCGTGTACGAGGCGAGCACCGATGCGCAGGAAGCCGGCTGGATCGTCGAGGAGATCCGCTCGCTGATCAACACCGGGATGTCGCGCAGCGAGGTGGCCGTCCTGTATCGCAGCAACGCGCAGTCGCGCGCGATCGAGCACACGCTGATGACGTCGGGCATTCCGTATCGCGTGTACGGCGGCCTGCGCTTCTTCGAGCGCCAGGAAGTGAAGCACGCGCTCGCGTACCTGCGGCTGATCGACAATCCGAACGACGACACCGCGTTCGTGCGCGTCGTGAATTTCCCGACGCGCGGGATCGGCGCGCGCTCGATCGAGCAGCTCGCGGACGCCGCGCGCCTGTACGACTGCTCGATGGCCGCCGCGATTCCGTACGTGACCGGCAAGGCCGGCACGAGCCTCGGCGCGTTCGCAACGCTGATCGCGAAGATGCGCGCCGAGACGCAGCAGATGAGCCTGCCTGAGACGGTCGAATACGTCGTGCGCGCGAGCGGCCTCGCCGATTTCTACCAGGGCGAGCGCGAAGGCCAGGACCGCCTCGAGAACCTGCAGGAACTCGTGAACGCGGCCACCGCGTTCGTCAGCGAGGAAGGCTACGGGCTCGACGCACCGGCCCGCTCGATTCCGCTGCGCGCGGGTGCGATCGCGGCGCCGGAGCTCGGCGTGGACGCAGGCGATCCGTCGGTCGACGTGCTCGACCCGGCGCCGCTCGGCGATCCCGCGCAGAATCCCGACACGATGACGCCGCTCGCGGGTTTCCTGTCGCACGCATCGCTGGAGGCCGGCGACAACCAGGCACAGGCCGGCCAGGACGCGGTGCAGCTGATGACGGTGCACGCGGCGAAGGGCCTCGAATTCTCGGCCGTGTTCATCACCGGCCTCGAGGAAGGGCTGTTCCCGCACGAGAACAGCGTGCTCGAATCGGACGGCCTCGAGGAAGAGCGCCGGCTGATGTACGTCGCGATCACGCGCGCGAAGGAGCGGCTCTACCTGTCGTTCGCGCAGAGCCGGATGCTGCACGGCCAGACGCGCTACAACGTGCGCTCGCGCTTCTTCGACGAACTGCCGGAGCACGTGCTGAAGTGGCTCACGCCGAAGGTCGAGGCTGGCTCGCGCTGGGGCGGCCGCTCGGACAATGCCGGCTGGGGGCGCGACTGGTTCGCGCGGCCGGGCGGCGGCAGCCGCGAGCAGGTGGTCGACGCGGCGGTCACCGCGCCGCTGCCGGCCTTCGCGAACAAGCAGCGCGCGGCCGACACCGGGTTCCGCGTCGGCCAGCAGGTCTTCCATACCAAGTTCGGCGAGGGCACGGTCACCGCGCTCGAAGGCAACGGCGCCGATGCGAAGGCGCAGGTGAAGTTCAAGCGGCACGGCGAGAAGTGGCTCGCGCTGGCGGTCGCGAAACTGCAGGCGGTGGAATGATGAGCATCGACATGGTTGAAACGGTATCGACGCGTCCGCTCGGCATTCTGGCCGCGCTGCCCGAGGAGCTCGGCGACCTGATCGCCGCGATGCGCGCCGACGGCGTGATGAAGACGATCACGCTCGGCCGCCGCGATTACCACGTCGGCACCGTGCACGGCGCGGCCTGCGTCGTCACGCTCGCGCGGGTCGGCAAGGTCGCGGCCTCCGCCACCGTCAGTGCGCTGATCCACGTGTTCGGCGTGTCCGGCGTCGTGTTCACCGGTGTCGCCGGCGGCGTGTCGTGCACGGTGCGTATCGGCGACGTCGTCGTCGCCGATACGCTGCTGCAGCACGATCTCGATGCGTCGCCACTGTTTCCGCGCTACGAGGTGCCGCTGCTCGGCATCACGCGGTTCGCGACCGACGCGGCGCTGACGGCCCGCCTGAAGGCCGCGTGCACGCTGTTCGTCGCCGAGGAGGGCGCGCAGTTCGCCGCGCGTTTCGGGCTCGCCGGCGGGACGCTGCATGGCGGGCTGATCATCAGCGGCGACCGCTTCGTGTCGAGCGAGCGGGAAGTCGTCGCGCTGCGCGACGCGCTGCCGGACGCGCTCGCGGTCGAGATGGAAGGCGCGGCGATCGCGCAGGTATGCGCCGAACACGACGTGCCGTTCGCCATCGTGCGCACGATCTCCGATACGGCCGACGATCACGCGACGCAGTCGTTCTCGCACTTCCTGTCGGCGATCGCGAGCAGCTATTCGTCCGGCATCCTGAAGCGGTTCCTGACGTTGCATGCGACGACGGCGGCCTGAGCCGCCGTCATATTTTCGCTTCAAGCTGATCGACCGGCCGCGGCACCCAAGCCACGGCCGTTTCGTCACGCCTTCTTGCGCCGGCTGCTTTCGAGGTTCGGCAGGAACACCGTCAGCACGCCGATCAGCGGCAGGAACGAGCACACCTTGTAGACGAACGTGATGCTCGTCGCGTCGGCGAGCTGGCCGAGCACGGCGGCGCCCACGCCGCCCAGGCCGAACGCGAAGCCGAAGAACAGGCCCGCGACCATCCCGACCTTGCCGGGCATCAGCTCCGTCGCATAGACGAGGATCGCGGCGAACGCCGACGCCAGCACGACGCCGATGATCACGCTCAGCACGCTCGTCCAGAACAGGTTCGCGTACGGCAGCAGCAGCGTGAACGGCGCAACGCCGAGGATCGACACCCAGATCACGTACTTGCGGCCGATCCGGTCGCCGACCGGCCCGCCGATCAGCGTGCCGGCCGCGACCGCCGCGAGGAACACGAACAGGTGGATCTGCGCGGCCTGCACCGACAGGTGGAACTTGTCGATCAGGTAGAACGTGAAATAGCTGTTGATGCTCGCGAGATAGAAGTACTTCGAGAACACCAGCAGCACCAGCACGCCGATCGCGGCGAGCACGCGGCCCGGCGACAGCGTCGGATGGCCGGCCGGCGCCGCCTTCTTCTTCATCGACGGATGCTTCTTGTACCAGTGGCCGATCTGCGTGAGCACGACCATCGCGACGAGCGCGGCCGCCGAGAACCACGCGATGCTGTGCTGGCCGTGCGGGATGATCACCAGCGCGGCGAGCAGCGGCCCGAGTGCCGAACCGGCGTTGCCGCCGACCTGGAACAGCGACTGCGCGAGCCCGTGCTGGCCGCCCGACGCCATCCGCGCGACGCGCGACGATTCCGGATGGAACACCGACGAGCCGCAGCCGACCAGCGCCGCCGCCGCCAGCAGCGTCGCGAAGTTCGGCGCGGCCGACATCAGCAGCAGCCCCGCGAGCGTGAAGCCCATCCCGACCGGCAGCGAATACGGCTTCGGCCGCTTGTCCGTATACAGGCCGACGAGCGGCTGCAGCAGCGACGCGGTGATCTGGTAGGTCAGCGTGATCAGGCCGATCTGCGCGAACGACAGCGCGAACTGGCTCTTGAGCATCGGATAGATCGCGAGGATCAACGACTGGATCATGTCGTTGAGCATGTGCGAGAAGCTGATCGCGCCGAGCACCGGATAGACGGTACGCGGGGCGCGTGGAGCAGACGGCTGGGCTGCGGCGGCGGTGCCGGCGCCCGTATCGAGGCTGGTTTCCATGTGAGCTGAGCGAGTTGAGGTGACGGGACGCGCTCTGATGGGATCGGCGCGTTCGAATCGTTGTTGCGTCAAAGAAGTCTAATGTGGCGTATCGAGAATGTCCGGCCAAGTTTTGTCGCGATTCGGACATTGCTACGACGATTCGACCCATTGCCCCCTTTTTTGACCGGGTATAACGCTGCGGCGTGTCCGCCTTTCGTCGCGCCGCGCGGGACCGGATCGGTGTTTGTCCGGACTCAAGGCGTGCCGATCGAGGCCGTAGAAGACGCAACGACAACACAGGCGCGCCGCGCCCGGCACCGGCCACGAGCCGGACGGGTGCAGGACGCGCGGCATGACGGGCCATTGCGGGAATGCCGGCCGCCGGAACCGACCTTTCCGGCGGCACGATCAATACGGGGAAATATCGATGAAAGCAGCTTCATTGCATCCGCGGCCGGTTGCGGCCACAGCCGCGGCCGACGCAGCCGCCAGGCCCGCCTTGCGGCACGCGCGCGCAGCCCGGCGCGAACGCCGGACGTGGACCGTCAAGGCGACGTTGCGCGCCGCGTTCGCGATCCTGCTGGCCGGCACGCTCGCGATCGGCGTGTTCTCGCTGTGGCAGATCAGCCGGCTGAACGCGTCGATTGCGTCGGTCTACGAGCAGGGGCACGTCGCGAGCCGGGCGGCGGAGGAAGTGCGCGCCGAGGTGCTGCGCGCGAGCCGCGCGCAGAAGATGCTGCTGACCGCCACCACCGCGAAGGAACGCGACGACCTGGGCGCCGAAGTCGGCGCGGGGCTCGCGTCGATCGGCCAGGCGCTCGCGACGCTGCAGCATTACGCGGATCCGGCCGATGCGGACGATTCCGCGCGACTGCGCGCATTCTCGCTGGCGGTCGGCACGTGGAGCGGCCATCTGCGCGATTTCGTCGCGCTCGTGCAGGCGCAGCCGCTCGACCTGTCGCAGATGAACTGGCAGGTCGGCACGCAGGACGTGTCGCTGCTGGTCGAGACCGGCAAGCTCGAGAAGCTCGTCGCGATGCTCGTGAAGACGCGCGGCGCGAAGTCGAAGGCGACGCTCGATGCATCCGCAACGATCTTCTCGTCGTCGTTCGCGATGATCGCGGCGATGACGGCCGCGCTGATCGTGCTGGCGATCGCGATCGCCGAGCGGGTCGTGCGCCGCCTCGCCTCGCAGCTCGGCGGCGAGCCCGCGGAGGCGAAGGCGATCGCCGCCGACATCGCGCGCGGCGACCTGACGCGGCCGATTCCGCTCGGCCGGCACGACCGCGACAGCATGGTGCGCGCGCTGTCCGACATGCAGTCCGGGCTTGCGGCGACCGTCGGCGAGATCGCCGTCAGCGCCGAGGCGATCGCGGCCGCGTCCGGCGAGATCTCGACCGGCAACCTCGACCTGTCGCGGCGCACCGAGCAGCAGGCCGTCGCGCTCGAGCGCACCGCGGCCAGCATGGAAGAGCTCACGTCGACCGTGCGGCAGAACGCCGAGAACGCGCGTCAGGCGAGCGCGCTCGCGGCCAATGCGTCGGCCGTCGCGGAGGCGGGCGGCGAAGTCGTCGGTCGCGTGGTCGCGACGATGAGCGAGATCGACGACAGCGCGAAGAACATTCGCGACATCATCGGTACGATCGAGGGGATCGCGTTCCAGACCAACATTCTCGCGTTGAACGCGGCGGTCGAGGCGGCGCGCGCGGGTGAGCAGGGGCGCGGTTTTTCGGTGGTCGCGGGCGAGGTGCGGCTGCTCGCGCAGCGCGCGGCGACCGCGGCGAAGGAGATCCGTACGCTGATCGGCGCGTCGGTCGAGCGCGTCGCGAACGGCGCGGCGCTCGCGCACGATGCGGGCCGCACGATGGACGACGTGGTGCGGGCGGTCAAGCGCGTGACCGACATCATCGGCGAGATCTCGGCGGCGTCGGACGAGCAGAGCGCCGGGATCGACGAGATCGGCCGCGCGGTCACGCAGATGGATGCCGGCACGCAGCAGAACGCCGCGCTCGTCGAGCAGGCGGCCGCCGCGGCGAATGCGCTCGACGAACAGGCGCAGGCGCTCAAGTCGCTGGTCGGACGCTTTCGCATCGCGGCGTAGGCGTCCGGCCGTCGGCGCTTACGACTTCTTCCGCTGGTCCGGATCGATGATGACCGTGCAGGTCGTGCCCGCCGACAGCACCACGTCGGCCGGCACCTCGTCGATGCGGATGCGCACCGGCACGCGCTGCGCGAGGCGCACCCAGTTGAAGGTCGGGTTCACGTCCGCGACGAGGTCGCGGCTTTGCGGGTTGTCGCGATCGTAGATGCCGCGCGAAATGCTCTCGACGTGGCCCTTCATCACGCCGCCGCTCATCAGCCGCATCTCGGCCGGCGCGCCGACCTTCACGCGCGGCAGCTTGGTTTCCTCGAAGTAGCCGTAGACCCAGAACGAATGGCTGTCGACGATCGCGAGCTTCGCCTGGCCGGCCACCGCGTAGTTGCCCTTGAACGTCTGCAGGTTCGTGATGTAGCCGTCGACCGGTGCGACCACGCGCGTGCGTTCGAGGTTGAGCTTCGCGGCGTCGAGCGCGGCGATCGCCTGCTGGTACTGCGCATCGGCGCTCGACGCGCTGTGCGCCGCGTTCTCGCGGTTTTCCTTCGACACGACGAGCGCGTCGAGGTCGGCACGACGGGCCGCGTCGTCGCGGCGCATCTGCAGTTCCGCGCGGCGGGCGGCGACGGCCGCCTGCGCCTGCTCGACCGCGATCTGGTAGTGCGACGGGTCGATCTGCATGATCAGGTCACCCTTTTTCACGAGCTGGTTGTCATGCACGGGCAGCTCGACGATCGCGCCCGACACGTCCGGTGCGACGTTGACGATTTCGGCACGGACGCGCCCGTCGCGCGTCCAGGGATCGTCCATGTAGTGCACCCACAGCGAGCGCCCGATCAGGATCGCGACGAGAAGGATGATGGCGGTCGCGACGAAGCCGAAGAGTTTTCTGAGAATCATGATGGTTCGGAATCAACGGTAAACGGCAAGACTCAGTCCGCCGCAAATGCAGACGAGAAGGCACGCGCGAAACAGCGACGGGTGCCAGACGAGACGGTAGAGGCCCGTGTAGGCGAGCAGGCGGTCGACGGCCCAGGTCGCGAGCGCGCCCAGGACGAACATCAGGACCACCGTGGGCATGTAGGCATCGAGAATGGCGATTTCACGCGGCATCATGACGAGGCTCCTTGTTGGGGACGCACGGGGCGGTTGCGGTTGAGCGGCTCGAGCGGCGATTCCGGATCGAGCAGCGCCGTGCGTACGAAATGCAGATGGCTCAGGATGCGCTGCAGCCGGTGGCGCTCCTCGCGCGACGGCGTGAACGCATCGAGCGTTTGCCGGGTCGCGTCGATCGCGGCGTTGACCGCGGCGAGCGCCGCGTCGAAGCGCGCCGCGTCCGGCTTGCGGAACAGCGCGGACAGCGCGGCGCGCAGCGTCTCGATCGCGCGGCGCCACGGTGTCGTCGGCGCATAGCGCGGGTCGGACGGCAGCGTCGCCAGCTCCGCGCGCAGGTCGAGCGCGGCATTGCCCGTTTCCAGCACCGCGAACATCCAGCGCAGCGCGTCGCGCTGCACGTCGGGCTGGTCGGCCGACAGCGTGTGCGCCTGGTACATCAGGTCGCGCGCGCCGCTCTCGAAGCGCGTGCGCAAGCCGGCCAGCCGTGCGTGGCACGCCGCGACCACCTGGTGGCGCAGGTCGGCGAACAGCCGCTTCTTGAGCCACGGCGCGGTCGGCGGGAACAGCACCGCAAACGCGATCGCCGAGACGAGCATCGACAGCACCAGCGCGAGCGCGTCGTTCATGAAGCTCGTCGGGTCGTAGTGCGTGATGTTGTCGGGGCCGGCGAGGAAGCTGAAGAAGATCAGGTAGCCCATCCCGTAGCCGGCGAGCTTCGGCTTCAGCGTCATGAAGATGCCGATCGCGAGCAGCGGCGCGAGGGCCACGCACAGCAGCGGGAAGCCGTCGATGTGCGGGTAGATGCCGAACGTCAGCAGGAAGCCCGTGCAGACGGCCAGCGCGGTGCCCATGCCCATCTGTGCGGACATCGCGGTCGGGCGCGGCGTCGACGACGCGAGCGCGCAGGTGGCCGCCGCCGTCAGCGTCAGCGTCACGCCGCTCGGCCACGCGGTCGCGATCCAGAACGCGCCGAGCACGAGAATCACGGTCGCGGTGCGAATCGCGGCGATCACCATCGCCGTCAGGTTGGTGCGCGGCTCGTAGCGCTCGATCCAGCGCTCGCGCTCGTGCGTCGCGGTCGACAGCGACGCGTAGGTCGCCGCGTATTCGTGCAGGTCCGTGATGAAGCGGTACAGCAGCTCGGTGGCCGTGTCGAAGTCGAGCAGCGGGAAATCCGGCTGCGTCTCGAGCGCGGCGCGCGTCGCGCGGATGCGGCGCGGCAGCGCGTCGCGCCACGCGAGCAACTGTTCGGCGGCGAGCGCGGCGTCGGCCGACGAGCGCACCGGCTCGCCGTTGCGCGTCAGAAGCGGCGCGATTTCGCGGAAGTACGGCTCGATCGCATCGATCGCGGCCTGCGCGCCGGCCGCGCGCAGTCGGTTCATCAACTGGTGCAGCGCGTGGAAGCGGCTCGATACGCTCATGAACTCGCTGTTCAGGCGCGCGAGACGGCCGCTGCGCATCCGCGTGTCCGGATCCTCGAACACGGCCATGCTGCGCGCCGCTTCGAAGCCGACCACGTCCGCGACGAAGCGCGTATGGATGGTTTCGATGTGCGCGCGGTCGAGCTGGCCCGACAGTGCCGCCGCGACGTAGTCGACGAAGCTGCTGAAGCGCTTGCGCACCGTCGTGCGCATCTGCTCGCCGGTGTACTGCGGAAACACCAGCGCGCTGACGACGCCTGCCGACACGATCCCGACCATGATCTCGGCGACCCGCGTCATCGCGCTCATGAACGCGCCGTCGGGGTGTTGCGATGCCGGCAGCCCGATCAGCGCGGTCGTGTAACCGGCGAGCAGGAAGCCGTAGCTGCGGAAATTGCGGTTGCGCGCGGCGCCGGCCGTGCACAGCGCGACCCACAGCGCGACGGCCAAGAGGAACAGCTGCGGCTGCTGCGGGAACAGCCCGACGAACGTGAGCGTCGCGATCAGCCCGAAGATCGTGCCGGCGACCCGGTAGAAGCTCTTCGCGAGCACCGCGCCGCTTTGCGGCTGCATCACGATGAACACCGTGGTCATCGCCGTCTTCGGGGCCGGCAGGTCGAGCCGCATCGACACGCCGGTCGCGATGAACGCGGCGAGCAGCGCCTTGAACAGGTAGAGCCACGCGGCGCCGTCGCTGCGGGCCCAGTCGCCGAAGGCGGCGTACCAGGCCGCGAGCGCGCCGCCGGCGTGCGTGGAAGCGGGGGAGGAGGCTGACATGACGGTCGCTCCGCGTTACCGTGCGGCCGGCGTGGCGGCTGCACCCGCCGAACCGGCCGTCGCGACCTGCGCGGGGCGGGCGACGGCCGCGGCGGGCTTCGCACCCGATGCGGCGGCCGGCGCGGCGGCACCCGCGGCGGACGCGTCGCGCGGCGGATGGCCGCCCCGAACGTCCGCATCCGTCTGCGTCTCCGTCTCGACGCCGCCGCCGAGCGCGGCCATCAACTGTGCGTGCGCGGCGAGGCGTTCCGCGTCGATGCGGGCCGCCGTTTCCTGTGCGCGCAGCAGCTGCTGTTGCGCGACCAGCACGTTCACGTAATCGGTCAGCCCGCGGCGGAAGCCTTCGCGCGACAGCTGGTAACTGCGGTCGTTGGCGGCCACCGAGCGCGCGGCGTCCTTCTTCTGCGTGTCAAGCGAGCGGATCCGCACGACCTGGTCGGCGATGTCCTTGAGCGCGCCGACGACCGTCTGGTTGTAGCGTTCGACCGCCTGGTCGTAGCCGGCGTCGGCCGCGCCGAGTTGCGCGCGCAGCCGGCCGCCTTCGAAGATCGGCAGCGACAGCGCTGGGCCGGCCGTCCAGCCGCCGTTCATCGCGCGCAGGAAGTCGGTGAACGGCGCGGTCACGCCGAAGCCGCCGACCGTCGCGAGCAGATCGATATTCGGGTAGAACGCGGCTTTCGCGACATCGATGCCGCGAGCCTGCGCGTCGACCGTCCAGCGGGCCGCGACGACGTCCGGGCGGCGCCCGAGCAGGTCGGCCGGCAGCGCGGACGGCAGGCCGGCCGGCGCGTCGAGCGACAGGCTCGGCCGCTTGATCGCGTCGCCGGCGCCCGGGCCCTTGCCCGCGAGCGCAGCGAGCTGGTGGCGCGCGAGCTGGATCGCTTCTTCGTAGCTGTCGATCTGGCGCTCGTAGTCGGGCAGCGTCGATTCGGCCTGGCTGACTTCGAGCTGCGTGCCGAGGCCGGCCTGCAGGCGCTTGCGCGCGAGATCGGCCAGCGAGCGCTGGCGTTCGAACGTTTCGTGCGCAAGGTCGAGCAGCGCGTAGTTCATCGACATGCCGACATACGCGCGCACGACGTTGACTTCGAGCTCGAGCTTCGCCGCCCGTGCGTCGGCCGCGGTCGCATGCGCGGTGTCGAGCGCGCGCTCGGTCGCGTTCTTGTCCTTGCCCCACAGGTCGAGGTGGTACGACAGGCCGAGCGTGCCGGTGTTGTTCCAGGTGTCGGTGTCGGCGAGCGGCCCCGGGCCGTAGTAGACGTTGTCCGGCCAGTGCTGGCGCATCAGCGACAGATTGCCGTTGATCTGCGGCAGTTCCGCCGAGCGCGCCACGCGCGCCATCGCCTGCGCTTCGCGCACGCGCGCCTCGGCGGCCGCCAGGCTCGGGTTGCCGGCCTGCGCGGCGGCAATCCACGCATCGAGCTGCGGATCGCGGTACGCGCGCCACCAGTCGGACGCGGGCCAGCCTGCATCGTGGTCCGCCGCGCGGATCGCGGCGCCGGCGTCGAGCGTGTTCGCTTCGATGCGGGCGGACTGCGGCTTGTTGTCGCCCATGCTCGCGCATCCGGCCATTATTAATGAGACTGCAAGAACCGCCAGTGCCAGCGTCCCTTTTGTTGCCGGAGACCGCACGATTTTCTCCCTTTCGGATATAGATGAGTCGGATGCGATTATATTTTTCAGTGATTCCTGAATAAATGGACAACGGTGCAAGTCATTTTTACGGATCCTGAGATAATATTTGTTGGCCCCTGTGCAACAATCCCTCCGGATTCATACGGGTAATGGGATGGATACGTTACAAAACATGCGGGTCTTCGTCCGCGTGGTCGACGCGGGCAGCTTTACCGCGGCCGCCCAGCAGATGAATTCGACCACCGCCTATGCGTCGCGCGCCGTGTCGGATCTCGAGGCGCACCTGCGCACGCGCCTCCTGAACCGGACGACACGCCGGATCGCGCTGACCGAAGCGGGCGAGCGCTACCTGCAGCGCTGCGAGCAGATCCTCGCGTACGTCGACCAGGCCGAAGCCGAAGCGGGCGACGCGCACGCGCGGCCGTCGGGCAAGCTGAAGGTGCATTGCTTCACGAGCCTCGGGCAGCACTATCTGGTGCCGGCCATTGCGCGCTATCGGCAGCGCTATCCGGACGTGCACGTCGAGCTGACGCTCGCGCAGCGGATGCCCGACCTGCTCGACGAGGGGTACGACGTCGCGATCGTGGTCGGCCGCGACCTGCCGGATTCGGGGCTCGTGTCGCAGCGGCTCGGCGAGAGCTACAGCGTCGTGTGCGCGTCGCCGGGCTATATCGACGCGCACGGCGTGCCGCAGACCCCGGCCGATCTCGAGCAGCACGTCTGTCTCGGGATGGTCGCGCCGGGCTTTCACTTCGACGAATGGTCGCTGTCGGGGCCGCGCGGCGACGAGGTGGTTCCGGTCACGGCGCCGCCGTTCCGCGTGAACGTCGCCGAGGCGCTCGCGGTGGCCGTGCGGGAAGGGATGGGAATCGGCGGGTTGCCGCTCTATTCGGCGATCGGCGGGCTGCGCAGCGGTCACATCGTGCGCGTGATGCCCGAATACCGGTCGCACGTGATGAACATCTACGCGTTGTATCCGTCGCGCCAGTACCTCGACGCGAAAATCCGCACCTGGGTCGATTTCCTGCGCGACGAGCTGCCGGCCACGCTGGAAGCCGACGAGGCCGCGCTCGCGCAGTTCACGGCTGCGACATGAGCGCGCGGTCGAGCGCAATCTGACCAGATTTGTCCTTCACGCAACATTTTTTTACCAACGGACCGCGGACAGTTTGATACTGTTTCAATCATCGAGATTTGGAACTGCCCACACCCGGAGTCGCAATGGATACGCAACTGATGATCGGCCTTGGAGTTTTGCTTGGTGCGGCTGCTGCCGCCGCGGCGACGCGCGATCTGCTGCGCGCGATGAAGGCGCGGATGAAGCCGGTGCCGGTGCGGGTGCGCCCGTCGTCGAACGGCTCGCGCCGCGCCGATCGCTGATCGGGCGGCCTTTCAGTTCGGGGAGGGCCGCATCTCGCGGCCCGATGGCTTGGCGCTCAGCCGAGCTCGACCACCTTGTCCCACGCAAACGCGGGATTCTCCAGTTCGCCGGTGCGCCGGCGGATATAGCCGCGCGGGTTGCATACCACGCGCGTGCCGCTGTCGGTCACGTAATCGAATGAAGTATGCGTGTGGCCGTGGATCCACAGGTCCACGGGCGGCCGCACGAGTTCCGCCATGTCCGTGACGAATCCCGCCGACGCCAGGTCTTCCGCATAACGCTCCGCCAGCGAGCGCAGGTGCGGCGCATGATGCGTGACGACGATCGTGCGGCCCGCGAACGGTGTCGCGAGCCGTGCTTCCAGCCACGCGCGGCCTTGCCGGTGCAGCGCGATCGCATCGGCCGGCGTGAAATCCCGCTCCGGGGCTGCCGCCGCATGCACGGACGCATCGTGCGGCCACGTCACCTGGATCAATCCCTTGAAATCGAGCATCACGCGCATGGCCGCGTCGATCGCGCGCGCGACGCTCGCCTGGTCGGCGCCGAACAGCGAGAAATCGGCCCACAGCGTCGTGCCGAGCACGCGAAAGCGCTGCGCCGGATCGACGTACACGCCGTTGTTCAGGTAATGCACGTGGTCGATCGTGTGCGCGGCGTCGCGCATCGCGGTTTCGAGCGCGCCGAATTCCCCGTCGTAGTACTCGTGATTACCCGGCACGTAGATCACCGGCACGTCGGGATCGAACGTCTCCGCGGCCCAGCGCAGGCCTTCCGCGTGATTGTGGATATCGCCGGCCAGCACGACGAGATCCGCGTCGGCATGCGCGATCGTGTCGGGCTGGTTGCATTCGAGATGCAGGTCGGACAGGACGCGGACTCTCATGGGCATCGCTCCGGGACGGGGGCTTCAGTGCAGGACCTTGCCGGGATTCATCAGCCCGCGCGGGTCGAGCGCGGTCTTCAGCGTGCGCATGAGCGCCGTTTCGACCGGCGACTTGTAGCGCTGCGCGTCGTCGATCTTCAGCTGGCCGATCCCGTGCTCCGCGCTGATCGTGCCGTGGTGACGTTGCACGTTGTCGTAGACGATGCGGTTGATCGGCTTCTGGAATGCCGCGAGGAATGCCTTCGGGTCGCCGCCTTCGGGCGTCTGCACGTTGTAGTGCAGGTTGCCGTCGCCGAGATGGCCGAACGTGACCATCCGCGCGCCCGGCGCGGCCTGCTGGATCGCTGCGTCGGTTTCGTCGATGAAGCGCGCGATCGACGAGATCGGCACCGCGATGTCGTGCTTGATGTTGAGACCCTCGTCGGCCTGCGCGAGCGGGATGTGTTCGCGCAGGTCCCAGAACGCGCGCGATTGCGCGAGATTTTCCGCGACGACGGCGTCGACCACGAGCCCGGCCTCGAACGCCTCTTCCATCAGTTTTTCGAACAGCGCGCGCGCATGCGTTTCGCTTTCGTTGTCCGACAGTTCGAGCAGCACCGTCTGCGCATGCGTGCGGTCGAACGGATAGCGCAGTTGCGGATAGTGCTTGCCGACCAGCTGCATGCAGAAGTCGGACATCAGCTCGAAGCCGGTCAGCAGCGGGCCGGCCGCGCGTTGCGCGAGCGCGAGGAAGTCGAGCGCCGCGTGCGGCGACTCGAGCGCGGCCAGCGCCGTGACCTGCGCGGCCGGCAGCGGATGCAGCTTCAGCACGGCGGCCGTGATGATCCCGAGCGTGCCTTCGGCGCCGATGAACAGGTCGCGCAAGTCGTAGCCGGTGTTGTCCTTGCGCAGCCCGCGCAGGCCGTCCCAGATCTCGCCCTGCGGCGTCACGACCTCGAGCCCGAGGCACAGCTCGCGTGCGTTGCCGTAGCGCAGCACCGCGGTGCCGCCCGCGTTGGTCGACAGGTTGCCGCCGATCGTGCAGCTGCCTTCGGCGGCGAGGCTCAGCGCGAACAGCCGGCCGCCTTCGCGGGCGCGCGCCTGCACGTCGGCGAGGATCACGCCGGCGTCGACCGTGATCGTGTTGTTGTGCGGATCGAGGGCCCGCACGCGGTTCAGGCGCGCGAGGCTCAGCACGGCCTGGCTGCCGCTCGCGTCGGGCGTCGCGCCGCCGGCGAGCCCCGTGTTGCCGCCCTGCGGCACGAGCGCGACGCCGTGCGCGTTGGCGAGCCGGACGAGCGCGGCGACTTCCGCCGTATCGGCCGGTTTCAGCACCGCGCACGCGCTGCCCTTGTAGCGGCGGCGCCAGTCGGTCAGGAACGGTTCGGTGTCGTGCGGCTCGGTCAGCACGTAGGTGGCGCCGATCGCGTCTCGGCAGGCGGATACGAAGGCTTCGGAAGGATTCATACGTTCGGTCGCGTAAGGGTCAGGACGCGGCGCGCTGCTGCTTCGCCGCGCGCTTGAACGGCGCGACGTAGGCCAGCGCGGCCACGAAGAAGCCGACGGCGAGCGCGGTCTCGCACCAGCCGAGCGTCGCGGACAATCCGCGGTCGGACATGCCGCGCACGATGCCTTCGGCGAAATAGACGAGGATCAGCATGCTCGCCCACTGCATCGTATAAATGTTACGCCGCCAGACGCCGGGCAGCGCGAGCGCGAGGGGCACGGCCTTGAGCATCAGCGCCGAGCCCCCCGGGCGCAGCGGCGCGAGCCACAGTTCCCACGCGAGCGACAGCGCGATCAGCGCGACGAGGCACGCGGCCGCGGCCAGCGCGTAGCGCGGCCGGGCGGCGACGGGGGGACGGGCGGGGCGGGCAGGCGCGTTCATGCGGCCTCGGCGGCCCGGGCGTCGGCGAGGGCCGCTGCCGCACGCGCGAGCCGCACGCCAAGCGCGGCCGCGAGCGCTTTTTCGTCCGCCGACAGTCCTGCGGGCCCGCTGCGATCGTGCTGCGACACGTGCGACGCTCCGTACGGCGTGCCGCCGGTGCGCGTCGTGCTGAGCGCGGATTCCGTGTACGGGATGCCGACGATCATCATCCCGTGATGCAGCAGCGGCAGCATCATCGACAGCAGCGTCGACTCCTGGCCGCCGTGCAGGCTGCCGGTGGACGTGAATACGCAGGCGGGCTTGCCGGTCAGCGCGCCCGACAGCCATTGCGGCGTCGTGCCGTCGAGGAAATACTTGAGCGAGGCGGCCATGTTGCCGAAGCGGGTCGGCGAGCCGAGCGCGAGGCCCGCGCATTCCTCGAGATCGCGCAGTTCCGCATACGGCGGGCCGTCGTCGGGGATATCGGAGGCGGTGGCTTCGCAGACCGTCGAGACGGGCGGCACGGTACGGATGCGGGCCTGCATGCCGGGCACGCTGTCGATGCCGTTCGCGATTGCGAGTGCGAGATCACGCGTGGCGCCGTGGCGGCTGTAATAGAGGACGAGGATGTCTTTCATGGGCGACGGGGCCGCATGCGGCCGCGCGGATGCCCGGTGCAGTCGGCCCCTGCTGGATCGAGCGGCTATTATAGGGGCTGAAGTCGTCGCGCAGCGCGGCGGCGGCGCGCCGTCGGGCGCGCGGCGTCAGCAGAGAAGGAGAAGCCGTTTGCCGAAGTTGAGCGTCGATCTCGACACCCTCAAGCGCCTCGCGCAGTTCGCGGCCCGGCGCAGCGCCGAGGATCGCATCCCGCAAGTGGCGGGCAGCCTCACGTTCACGACGATGCTGGCACTCGTGCCGCTCGTGACGGTCGCGTTTGCGCTGTTTACCGCGTTCCCGATGTTCGCGTCGTTCCAGATCTCGCTGCAGGGGTTCCTCGCGGATCACCTGATGCCCGCGCAGTTCAACGTCCAGATCTTCAAGTACCTGAACCAGTTCGCGTCGAAGGCCAAGGGGCTGACGACGGCCGGCCTGATCGTGCTCGTCGTCACGTCCGTGATGACGATGATGACGATCGAGTCCGCGTTCAACCTGATCTGGCGGGTGCGCAAGCCGCGGCCGTTCGCGCAGCGCGTGCTCGCGTACTGGGCGCTGATCACGCTCGGGCCCTTGCTGTTCGGCGTGAGCCTGTCGATCTCGTCGTACCTGTTTACGCAATCGCTGGCATTCACCGGCGCCGCGCCGTCGACGTCGATCGTCGAATGGCTGCTCGCGTTCGTGTCGCTGCCGCTGACCGTGCTCGCGTTCACGCTGCTGTACGTGTATCTGCCGAACTGCACGGTCGCATGGCGCGACGCGGTGATCGGCGGGCTGTTCGCGGCCATCGCGTTCGAGCTCGCGAAGCGCGGCTTCGGCTATTACGTGCGGCGCATTCCGACCTATACGGCCGTCTACGGCGCGTTCGCGGCGCTGCCGGTGTTCCTGTTGTGGGTGTATCTGAGCTGGTTCATCGCGCTGCTCGGCGCGATGGTGGCGTCCGCGCTGCCGGCGATCCGCGTCGGCCAGTTCCATCGCATCCACTATGCGGGCAGCGACCTGCTCGACGCGCTCGAATTGCTCGCGCGGCTGGCCGAGGCGCGCGCGGTCGGCAAGGCGGGCTATACGGCGATGCGGCTTGCGGCCATGTTGCGCTGCGACATGGAAACCGCGCAGCGGCTGCTGTCGACGATGGAGGAGCGGGAGTGGATCGCGCGGCTGGACAGCGGCGAACGCGCGCCGTGCTACATCCTGCTGGCGAATCCGGAGCAGCTGACGCTGGCGCAGCTGTTCGACGTCCTGGTGATCGACCGCACCGAACTGACCTACCAGTTGCAGCGACGCAGCAGCCACGTCGAAGGCGCGGCATTGCTCGAGGTGCTGTCGAACGACCGGTTCGACGTATCGCTTGCGTCGCTGATCGCCGCGCACCGGCTTGCGGGTGCGCCGGCCGCGGCCGCGCCCGGGCCCGTGCCCGGCGGGGCGCCCGACCCGCACGCACGGCCGCCGAAAACGGCGTGACGCGGTGCCGGGCGGGCGTTACAGCGGAATCTTGCCGGTGCAGATGTCCTTGAACATCACCCAGTCGCCCATCAGGCTGTAGATCGGGTGCCGGAACGTGGCGGGGCGGTTCTTCTCGAAGAAGAAGTGTCCGACCCACGCGAATCCGTAGCCGCACACGACCGCCGCCGGCAGCCACGGCCAGTGGCCCGTCGCGATCGCCATCGCGACGCAGCCGATCACGCCGAGCGAGCCTATGAAGTGCAGCCGGCGCGACGTCAGGTTCTGGTGTTCGTTCAGGTAGTACGGGTAGAAATCGGCGAAGCTGGCGAATTGCTCCGTATGCGTATGTGCCATGGCCGTCTCCTCGGGCCGCCGTCCATGGAGTCATTGTGCGGCGGCCGGCCGGTGTCCGCAAGCGGCGACGGCCGCGCCGCGTGGGGCTGAGCTTTCCTTTTGACAGGCTTTCCGATAGGATCGAAAGCGGTTTTGCATTCAAGCATGAGGGGACTACGATGCGCGTCAGCGATATTCTGAAAGTGAAGGGCAACACGCTGTTTACGGTGACGCCCGATAAGCCGCTGCGCGAAGCGGTCGATACGATGGCCGAACACGATATCGGTTCGCTCGTCGTGATGGAGTACGGTGATCTCGTCGGGATGCTGACGTTCCGCGAGATCATCCTGCGCCTGCACGTGAACGGCGGCGCGATCGGCGACGTGCAGGTGCGCAAGGTGATGGACGAGCCGCTCACGTGCACGCCGGAAACCGACGTCAACGAAGTGCGCCGGATGATGCTCGAGCGCCACGCGCGCTACATGCCGGTGCTCGACAAGAAGGTGCTGATGGGCGTCATTTCGTTCTACGACGTCGCGAAGACGGTCGTCGAGGCGCAGAGCTTCGAGAACCGGATGCTGAAGGCGTACATCCGCGACTGGCCGGAATCGGAAGCCGAAGCGCAGAAGCCGTGAATCGCGTCGCGCCCGGTGCCATGACGCGCGGGCGCTGCCATTCGGCGTACGGCGGCGCAGGTTCAGCCTGCGCCGCCGTTTTTTCGACAACAACCCAAGGTCCGCGCAGCTTCGCCCAGACGATGCGCGCGTATTCCGCATGAGCGATCACACGCAAGTCTCTTCCGCGTCGCGCGGCGATCGGCGCACCCACGCGTCGCAGTTCGACCTGTTGCGCCAGCGCCGTTTCGCGCCGTTCTTCACGACCCAGTTCCTGGGCGCGCTGAACGACAACGTGTTCAAGATCGGCTTCACGTCGCTCGTCACCTATCACACCGCGCGCTTTTCCGGCGTCGACGCGAAGACGGCCGCGTTCCTGATCTCCGCGATCTTCATCCTGCCGTTCGTGCTGTTCTCGGCCACCTCCGGCCAGATCGCCGACAAATACGACAAGGCGACGCTCACGCGCTTCGTGAAGTCCTTCGAGATCGTGCTGATGCTGGTCGGCGCGGCCGGTTTCGTCACGCACAGCGCGACGCTGCTGTATCTGTGCACGTTCATGATGGGGATGCACTCGACGCTGTTCGGCCCCGTCAAGTATTCGTACCTGCCGCAGCATCTCGGCGACCACGAACTGGTCGGCGGCAACGGCCTCGTCGAGATGGGCACGTTCATCGCGATCCTGATCGGGACGATCATCGGCGGTGCGGCCGCGGGCATCGAAGGCAGCGGCGAGCGCGTGCTCGCGGTGAGCGTCGTCGTCATCGCGCTCGCGGGGCGGCTCGTCGCGCAGCGCGTGCCGTCGACGCCCGCGCCGCAGCCCGATCTCGTGATCAACTGGAATCCGTTCAGCGAAACGTGGCGCAACCTCGGGCTCGCGCGGCAGAACCGCACCGTGTTCCTGAGCCTGCTCGGCATCTCGTGGCTGTGGTTCGTCGGCGCGACGTTCCTCACGTCGTTCTTCAACTTCGCGAAGGACGTGCTGTCCGCGAGCCCCGACGTCGTCACGGTCCTGCTTGCGACGTTCTCGGTCGGGATCGGCCTCGGCTCGCTGCTCTGCGAGCGGCTGTCGCAGCGGCGCGTCGAGATCGGCCTCGTGCCGCTCGGCTCGATCGGCATCAGCGTGTTCGCGATCGAGCTGTATTTCGCGAGCCGCTCGCTGCCATCGCCCGGGCATCTGCTGTCGGTCGGGGAATTCCTGGGCGGCGCGCGCCACTGGCGCATCCTGGCCGACCTGTTCCTGCTCGCGATGTTCGGCGGCTTCTACAGCGTACCGCTGTATGCGCTGATCCAGAGTCGCAGCGCGCCGACCCACCGTGCGCGGATCATCGCCGCGAACAACATCCTGAACGCGCTGTTCATGATCCTGTCGGCCCTGATGGCGATGGGGCTGACCAAGGCCGGCGTCGACATCCCCGGCCTGTTCCTCGTCACCGCGCTGCTGAACGTCGTGGTCGCGACGTACATCTACCTGCTCGTCCCCGAGTTCCTGCTGCGTTTCGTCGCATGGGTGCTGGTGCACACGTTCTACCGGATTCGTCTCGTCCATGCGGAGCGGATCCCGGAAGAGGGCGCGGCCGTGCTCGTATGCAACCACGTGAGCTACGTCGATGCGCTCGTGCTTGCGGCTGCGAGCCCGCGGCCGATCCGGTTCGTGATGGATCACCGGATCTTCAAGGCGCGCTTCGCGAGCTGGGTGTTCCGGCATGCGAAGGCGATTCCGATCGCGCCGCGCCACGAGGATCCCGACATGCTCGCGCGCGCGTACGACGCATGCGAGGCCGCGCTGAAGGACGGCGAACTCGTGTGCATCTTCCCCGAGGGCAAGCTGACCAAGACGGGCGACATCAACACCTTCCACCACGGCATCACCGAGATCCTGGGCCGCACGCCGGCGCCCGTGATCCCGATGGCGCTGCGCGGGCTGTGGGGCAGCTATTTCTCCCGTCATGCCGATGCGCGCATGCCGCGGCCCATCAAGCGCGGCGTGATGAGCCGGCTGACGCTCGCGGTCGGCGAGCCGATCGCGGCCTCGGTCGCGACGCCCGAGGCGTTGCAGGCGGCGGTGACCGAGCTGCGCGGCGCGCGGAAGTAGGCAGGGCGGGCCCCGGCGGCTTCATATCGGGCAGCAGACGGCTGCAAACCGGCCGGTTCGATCGGAACGGCGCGGGTCGACGATTCTGGCGCCGGGCCGTCTGCGTGGCCGGCCAATATGGTCTGAACGGTTCACGCGGCCCGCGGGTCCGGGACGACTGGCATAATAGCGGTTTACCTCTTTTCTCGACCGGCAAACGATCGGCCTGCCAGCGGCCCCGGCAGCGCATCGGTTTGTCCATTTCTCTTTGGGCGGTTCCATCATGTCCGGCAATACCCTCGGCACGCTTTTCACTGTCACGACCTTCGGCGAATCGCACGGTCCCGCGATCGGCTGCGTGATCGACGGCTGCCCGCCGGGAATGGGGCTGACCGAAGCCGACATCCAGGTCGAGCTCGATCGCCGCAAGCCCGGCACGTCGCGGCACGTGACGCAGCGCCAGGAAGCCGACGAGGTCGAGATCCTGTCCGGCGTGTTCGAAGGCGTGACGACCGGCACGCCGATCGCGCTGCTGATCCGCAACACCGACCAGCGCAGCAAGGATTACGGCAACATCGTCGAGACGTTCCGCCCCGGCCACGCCGACTACACCTACTGGCAGAAATACGGCATCCGCGACTACCGTGGCGGTGGCCGCTCGTCCGCGCGCCTGACCGCGCCGCTCGTCGGCGCGGGCGCGGTCGCGAAGAAGTGGCTGCGCGAGCGCTTCGGCGTCGAAGTGCGCGGCTACATGAGCGGTCTCGGCGAGATCGACGTGCCGTTCGTCGACTGGTCGCACGTCCGCGAGAACCCGTTCTTCTCGCCGAACGCGGCGATCGTTCCGGAGCTGGAAGCCTACATGGACGCGCTGCGCAAGGACGGCGATTCGATCGGTGCGCGCATCGACGTCGTCGCGTCGGGCGTGCCGGTCGGCTGGGGTGAACCGGTATTCGACCGGCTCGACGCGGACATCGCGAAGGCGATGATGAGCATCAACGCGGTGAAGGGCGTCGAGATCGGCGCGGGCTTCGACAGCGTCGCGCAGCGCGGCTCGGTGCACGGCGACGAACTGACGCCGGCCGGTTTCGTCGGCAACCATGCAGGCGGCGTGCTCGGCGGGATTTCGACGGGGCAGGACATCACCGTGTCGATCGCGATCAAGCCGACCTCGAGCATCCGCACGCCGCGTCGTTCGATCACGAAGTCCGGTGAAGAAGCGACCGTCGAAACCTTCGGCCGCCACGACCCGTGCGTCGGCATTCGCGCGACGCCGATCGCCGAGTCGATGCTCGCGCTAGTGCTGATCGACCACGCGCTGCGCCATCGCGCGCAGTGCGGCGACGTCGAGACGCCGACGCCGAAGATCGCGGGCAGCGCGACCTGATGCAACGGAGCCGGCACTCGCCGGTTCGACCGATTTGGCCGATTCGATGCGAAACGGGGCGCCTGCGGCGCCCCGTTTTCATTGGGCCGCCGCATCCGGCGGCGCGGCCGATTCGCGTACCCGCAGCTCCGGCAGTACCGCGCAACCGGGCCCGGCTGCGCCGTTTTCGAGTGCGTCGAGCAACGCGCGGGCGGCCTTGCGGCCGATCGCATCGGTGTCGACCCACATCGTCGTCAGCGCCGGCCGGATTTCGCGAGCCAGCGCGACATCGTCGAACCCGGTGATCGACAGCTGCGAAGGCACGTCGATGCCCAGTGCCTGGGCCTCGAGCAGGGCGCCGAGCGCGAGTGCGTCGTTGCCGCAGATCACGGCCGTCGGGCGCGTCGCGCCGCTATCGGCGATCGCGCGCAGGCTCGCCCGCCCGAACGCGATCGTGGCCGCGCCCTCGTGCTGGTGGATCGGCCTGACCGCGAGCCCGCGCGCGGCGAGCGTCTCGTGAATGCCGCGCAGGCGGGCCTGCACGCGGTCGTTGTCGGCCGAAGGCTGCATGATGATCGCGAAATCGCGATGCCCGAGCTCGAGCAGGTGCGTGGTCAGTCGCGCGAATGCCGCGCGGTTGTCGAAGCCGATGCAGCAGTGCGGGCTGTCGTCGCGGTAAGCATAGGTGACGACATACGGCACCCGATGCAGGTCGAGCAGTTCGAATACTTCCGGCGGATAGGCTTCGCCGACCAGCGACACCGCTTCGACGCCGCGCGACAGCATCGCGCGCACCTGCGCGAGCGCCTGCGCCGGATCGTAATTCGAGCAGCCCAGGAACAGGGTGATGCCGTGCTCGGCCATGACCGCCTGCATGCCCGCTACCTGCGATGCGAACACCTGGTCGTCGAGCGTCGGAATGATCGCCCCGGTGATGTGGGTGCGCGTGGAGGCGAGTGCGCGGCCGGCTGCGTTGGGAATCCAGTTCAGCGCACGTGCCGCGTCGCGCACGCGCTGCTGCACGTCGGCCGAGACCTTGCCGGGATCGTTGTAGACGCGCGAAACGGTCGCGGTCGACACGCCGGCGAGTTTCGCGACGTCGCCGAGCACCGACCGGCCGCTGCCGCGGCGCGCGCGAGCCGCGCCGCCGCCGGATGAAGGCGTACTCATCGGTCATCCCCGGGCGCGGCTGCCCTGCAGGCTCCGCGTGTGGTCAAAAACGCCATCGTTTACCCTCGATTCATCGTGGTCCCGCTTGCAATCCCGGTCTCGCCTGTGAGAATGTAAGCGCTATCTTGATGCTACTCCGTATTATGTCAGACACAGATTTCAACCGCATCGTGAAGTTTTCGTCGACGAAGGCCGATCAGGCCATTTTGTCCGTCGAAAATGTAAGCGGTTACATTCGATGATGACCCACACCAGACCACCCCGAATCGCTGTCGTCGGCAGCGTCAACGTCGACCTCGTCACGCATGCGCCGCGGCTGCCCGTGCCGGGCGAAACGCTGCTCGGCACCACGTTCCAGACCGTTCACGGGGGCAAGGGGGCGAACCAGGCGGTGGCCGCCGCGCGCCTCGGTGCGTCGGTCGCGATGATCGGCTGCGTCGGCAACGACGCGTTCGGCGCACGTCTGCACGACGCGCTGGCGGCGGAGCGCATCGACGTGACGCATCTGCACCGGATCGACGGCGAGGCAACCGGGGTCGCGACGATCACGGTCGATGCGCACGGCGCGAACAGCATCGTCGTCGTGCCCGGTGCAAACGCGCGCCTCGATGCCGAATTGATCGACCGGGCGCGCGACGCGATCGCCGGCGCGGCGCTGATGGTGTGCCAGCTCGAGGTGCCGATCGAGACCGTCGCGCGCGCCATCGGCAGTGCGATCGCGCATCGCACGCCGGTGCTGCTCAATCCGGCGCCGGCCCGGCCGCTGTTCGACGCATTGCTGGCCCGCATCGACTATCTCGTCGTCAACGAAACGGAAGCGGAGTCGCTGACCGGCATTGCCGTCGGCGACGACGCGTCGGCGGTGCGGGCCGCCGAAGCGCTGCGCGCGAAGGGTGTCGGCAACGTGCTGGTCACGCTGGGCGCGCGCGGCGTCTGCTGGCGCGGAAGTGCAGGGAGCGGCCGCCATCGGGCGATGGCGGTGGTCGCCGTCGATACGACGGCGGCCGGCGATACCTTCGTCGGCGGCTTCGCGGCCGCCCGGGCGAGCGGCGCGTCGATGGACGACGCGATCGCGTTCGGACAGCGTGCGGCCGCGATCAGCGTCACGCGCCACGGCGCGCAGACGTCGATTCCGACACGCGAGGAAGTGGAGCGTGGGGCCGCATAGATTCCGCGAAGACGGAACAGACCGAGGCCCGGAAACCATTCAGGACATGGAGACAAACGCAATGAACGAGAATCATGCTGTTCCGACGGCGCCGCCACGTATCCGGCGCGGACAACGTATTGCGCTCGCGCTGCTGATGGCGAGCGGGATCGTCAACTATCTCGACCGCGGCACGCTGGCCGTCGCGAGTTCGGCAATCCGGGGCGATCTCGGGCTGTCGCTCTCGCAGATGGGCTTGCTGCTGTCGGCGTTCTCGTGGAGCTACGCGCTGTGCCAGTTCCCGGTCGGCGGACTCGTCGATCGCATCGGGCCGCGCCGGCTGCTCGGCATCGGGCTGATCCTCTGGTCGCTCGCGCAGGCATCGGGCGGCATCGTGTCCACCTTCGGCTGGTTCATCGTCGCGCGCATCGTGCTGGGCATCGGCGAGGCGCCGCAGTTCCCGTCGGCGGCGCGGGTGGTGAGCAACTGGTTTCCGTTGCGCGCGCGCGGTACGCCGACCGGGATCTTCAACGCGGCGTCGCCGCTCGGCACCGCACTCGCGCCATTGCTGCTCGCGGTGCTCGTCGCATCGTTCAACTGGCGCTGGGCATTCGTCGTGACGGGCGCGCTCGGCCTCGTCGTCGCCGTCGTCTGGTTTGCGTTGTACCGCGATCCGGCGCGCGCGCAATTGACCGCGGCGGAACGCGCGTATCTCGATACCGATGCGCAGACTGCCGTCGCGATGCCGAAACTGACCTTCGCCGACTGGCGCAGCCTGTTTTCGCACGGCACGACCTGGGGCATGCTGCTCGGATTCTTCGGTTCCGTGTATCTGAACTGGGTCTACCTGACCTGGCTGCCGGGGTACCTGACGATGGAGCGTCACATGAGCCTCGTGCGCACCGGGTTTGCGGCATCCGTGCCGTTCCTGTGCGGGTTCGTCGGTTCGCTCGTTGCCGGCTGGCTCTCGGATCTGGTGACGCGCCGCAGCCGCTCGCCGGTCGTGAGCCGGCGCAACGCGGTGGTCGTCGCGATGCTCGGGATGGTCGCGTTCACGATTCCGGCCGCGCTCGTGCAGAGCAACACGGTCGCGCTCGCATGCATCTCGGTCGTGATCTTTCTTGCCAATGCGGCGTCGGCATGCTCGTGGGCGCTCGCGACGGCGGCCGCCCCGCCGAGCCGTGTCGCATCGCTCGGCGCGATCCAGAATTTCGGCGGTTTCATCGGCGGTGCGCTCGCGCCGATCCTGACGGGGGTCATCGCGCAGAGGTGGTCGTTCGTGCCCGCGCTGCTGACGGCGGCGGCAATCGCATTCGCCGGCGCGATGGCTTACCTGCTGCTGGTGCGCAAACCGATTCCCGAGCAGTCCGCGAGCGCCGCGCCCGGACCGCTGCCGGCCTGAGTCCGTCGGCTACACCCCCGTATTCACTGAAGGAAGGAGAAACAGATGCAACCACATCGGCAATCGAGCGCAACCATCGAGGGGATTGTACCGGTGATGCTGACGCCGTTCGACGACGCCGGCGCGATCGACTACGCGGGCCTCGAGCGACTCGTCGAATGGTATCTGGCGCACGGCTCGGATGCGCTGTTCGCGGTCGCGCAATCGAGCGAGATGCAATTCCTGAGTCTTGCCGAGCGTGCGGAACTCGCGCGTTTCGTGGTCGAGCGGGTGGCCGGGCGCGTGCCCGTCGTCGCGTCCGGGCACATCAGCGACGATCTGGATGCGCAGGTCGCCGAGCTGCGTGTCGCGGCAGAATCGGGTGCGCAGGGCGTCGTGCTCGTGACCAACCGCCTCGATCCGCAGCGCAAGGGCAGCGCCGCGCTTCTCGACCATCTTCACAAGCTGCTCGCCCGGTTGCCGTCGGATCTGCCGCTCGGTTTGTACGAATGTCCGGCGCCTTATCGGCGACTGCTGTCCGATGACGAACTGCGTGCGTGCATCGACACCGGCCGCTTCGTGATGTTGAAGGACGTGAGCTGCGATCTGGAGACGGTGAAGCGACGCGTCGCACTCGCCGCGGGGTCGCCGCTGAAGATCCTCAATGCGAATGCCGCGATCGCATGGGATGCGATGAAGGCGGGTTCGGCCGGTTTCAATGGCGTGTTCACCAACTTCCATCCCGACCTGTACCGATGGTTGCGCACGCAGGGCGGCTCGGATCCGGCGCTGGCCGACGAGTTGTCGACGTTCCTGGTGCTCTCGGCGGTGTCGGAAGCGCTGGGCTACCCGGCGCTTGCGAAGATCTATCATCAACGGATCGGCACGTTCGGATCGATTCGTTGCCGTGCGATCGACTACGACGTGCGCGAGCGCTTCTGGGCGCTCGACGCGGTGCTCGACAAGATCGTGTCCGGTACCGAGCATTTCCGTCGGCGGATCGCGGCGCGTTAGCGCAGCCGATACGGGCGCGGTGCATGAGTCGCGCGCCCGATGGAGAGCCGGGCGGCGTCGAATGTCGAACGTCGAACCGACGAAAAAAACGCCGCGCGAGGCGGCGTTCTTCGGCAGTTACATGTTCGGATAATTCGGCCCGCCGCCGCCTTCCGGCGTGACCCACACGATGTTCTGCGTCGGGTCCTTGATGTCGCAGGTCTTGCAGTGCACGCAGTTCTGCG
>NZ_QTPV01000036.1:0-81715 GCF_003857985.1 Burkholderia sp. Bp9090 | reverse complement strand
ATCTCGCCCTGCTGGAACGGCTCGAGGCCGTTCACGGTCTTGATCAGCGTCGACTTGCCCGAGCCGGACGGGCCGCAGACGACCACCACCTCGCCTTTCTTGACCTCGGTCGTGCACTCGGCGAGGACCTGAAACTGGCCGTACCACTTGGAAACGTTGCTGATGGAAATCATGAAAGTCCCTGCATCGTAATGAGGCGCGCGCGGCGCCGGTTCAGCGCGCCTTCGCGACGCGATAGCGGCGCTCGAGCGTGCGCGCATACCACGTCAGCGGGAAGCACATCGCGAAGTACAGCAGCGCGACCATCGCATAGATCGGAAACGGCTTGAATACCGCGTTGGTGATGATGTTGCCGGTCTTGGTCAGTTCGGTCAGCCCGATGATCGACGTGAGCGCGGTGCTCTTCACCGCCTGCACGAGGAAACCGACGGTCGGGGCGAGCGCGATCTTCCACGCCTGCGGCCATACCACGTAGCGCAGCCGCTGGGTCCACGTCATGCCGAGGCTGGCCGCCGCGTGCCACTGGCCGTGCGGGACCGCGTCGACGCAGCCGCGCCAGATGTCGGCCAGACAGGCGCTGGCATTCAGCGTCAGCACGACCGACGCCGCGACCCACGGCGTCACGTCGATGCCGACCAGCGGCAATCCGAAGAAGCCGAGGAACAGTTGCATCAGCAACGGCGTGCCCTGGAACAGTTCGATGTACAGGATCACGAAGCGGCGCAGCGCCGGCACGGGCGAGATGCGCATCGCCAGCAGCGCGAACCCGGCGAGGCCGCCGCCGGCGAACGTGATCAGCGACAGCAGCACGGTCCAGCGCGTGGCGAGCAGCAGGTTCCATGCAATATCCTGGAAGGTGAATTCGATCATCGCGCACGTTCCGTCGGCAGGTGGGTTTCAGGGGAGCGGGCGCGCCACGTGAAGCGGGCAACCCGCGTGCGCCGCGGTGCGGCAGCCGCGCCGTGGCGCGTGCGACCGGCGAACAGCCGCCGGCCGACGCGATTGAGCAGCATGCGCAGCGCGATCGACAGCAGCAGGTAGATCGCGGTCACGACGATGTAGATCTCGAACGCGCGGAAGTTGCGCGACTGGATGAAGTTGGCCGCGTAGGTCAGGTCGGGCACCGAGATCTGCGACACGACCGCCGAGCCGAGCATCACGATCAGGACCTGCCCGAGCAGCGCGGGGTACACGTTCGCGAGCGCCTGCGGCAGCACGACGTGGCCGAACACCTGCCGGCCGTGCAGCCCGAGCGCCCGCGCGGCCTGCACTTGCCCGTGCGGCACCGATTCGATCCCGGCGCGCAGGATCTCGACCGCATAGGCACCCAGGTTGACCGTCATCGCGAGCACGGCCGCTTGCGCTTCGTCGAGGTGTACGCCGAGCGCGGGCAGCCCGAAGAAGATGAAGAACAACTGGACCAGGAACGGCGTATTGCGGATCAGCTCGACGTAGGACGCGACGAGCGCGCGCGCCCAGCGCGGGCCGGCGAGCGCGATCCACGCGCCGCCGGTGCCGAGCAGGCCGCCGAGCACGGTCGCGGCCGCGGTCAGGGCGAGCGTCACGCCGACGCCGCGCGCGAGCATGCCGGCGTAGAGACCGAAATCGCTGAAGTCGAACACGTAGCTCATCGCGATGCCTTGGGTCGAGCGTGCGGGGCGAAGGCGCTGCGCATCACAGATCGGCCGGCAGGGCAGCGTGCAGCCACTTCTGCGACAGGGTGTTCAGCGTGCCGTTCTTCTTTGCGCCGGCGATCGCGTCGTTGACCTTCTGCATCAGGCGCGGCTCGTTCTTGTTCAGGCCGACGTGGTCGGGCGAGCTGAACAGCGAGAACTTCTGTTCCGGATCGATCGACGGATGACGCGCGATGATCGTGGCGCCCACGTCGTTGCCCACCACCAGCAGTTGCGCCTGTCCCGACAGGAACGCCGCGATCGCGCCGTTCGGGTCGTCGAAGCGCTTGATCGTCGCGCTCGGCGGCGCGACCTTGCTGATGCTCAGGTCCTCGAGCGTGCCGCGCGCGACCGCGACCGATTTGCCGGCGAGATCCGCGTTGCCCTTCACGGCGAGCGACTTCGGGCCGAATACCGCGAGGTAGTACGGCGCATACGCGTTCGAGAAGTCGATCACCTTCGCGCGCTCCGGCGTCTGTCCGACCGACAGCAGCATGTCGGTCTTGCGGTCGGCGAGATACGCCATCCGGTTGTCGCCGGTGACCTGCACGAGTTCGACCTTCGCGTTGAGCGCCTTGCCGATCAGGTTCGCCATGTCGATGTCGTAGCCCTGCGGCTTCATGTCGGGGCCGATCGAACCGAACGGCGGGTAGTCCTCGAACACGCCGATGCGCACGACGCCCGATTTGGCGATCGTGTCGAGCGCGTCGGCGTGCGCGAGCGGCGCGACGGCGGCCACGCCGGCGGCGCAGGCGCAGAGGAGGGCGGTGCGGGCGAGCAGGCGTCGCACGAGGCGGTTGGCTTGGGTCGATGCGTTCATGGCGGGATCCTTGTTGCTGCGTTGGGGAACGAAAGGAAAATCAGACGCCGCGTGCGGCGATCAGCTTGCATGCGTGTGCCGGCAGTTCGGCGGCAACCGGCATGCCGACGTGCAGGTCGGGTGTCTCGCGCGGCGTGGTCGCGGCCGTCAGCGTGAAGCCGCGGCAATCGATGGTCGCCTCGATCGACGCGCCGACGTCGCGCACGAACGTGATCGTGCCGGCGAGCGTGTTCGGCGCGCCCGACGCCGTCGCGCCCGGTCGCACGCATACGTCCTCGGGACGAATCAGCAGGCGCACGGCGTCGGGCGCGCGTGGCGTGTCGGGCGCGCGCCCTATCGAGAGGCGCTGTCCGCCCGGCAGGACGATCGCGTCGTCGCCGTCGCGCGCGACCGGCAGGATGTTGCCGAGGCCGATGAAGTCGGCGACGAATTCGTTGACCGGGTCGCGATAGATGTCGAGCGGCCGGCCGACCTGCTGGATGCGGCCTTTCTCCATCACGACGATCTCGTCGGCCATCGTCATCGCTTCGCGCTGGTCGTGCGTGACCATGATGGTCGTGATGCCGAGCCGTTGCTGGAGCAGCCGGATCTCGACCTGCATCGCCTCGCGCAGCTTCGCGTCGAGCGCCGACAGCGGCTCGTCGAGCAGCAGCAGGCGCGGCGACGACGCGATCGCGCGCGCGATCGCGACGCGCTGGCGCTGCCCGCCCGACAGCTGCGTGACGAGCCGGTCGGCCATGTGCGGCAGCTGGATCAGCTCCAGCAGCTCGGCGACGCGCCGCGCCTGCGCGGCCCGGTCCGTCTTGCGCAGCCGCAGCGGGTACGCGATGTTCTGCGCGACCGTCATGTGCGGAAACAGCGCGAGCGACTGGAACACCATGCCGAAGTCGCGCCGGTTGGCGGGCACGTGCGTGAGGTCGCGGCCGGCGAACGTCACCGTGCCGGAGGTCGGCGTGTCGAGGCCGGCGATGATCCGCATCAGCGTGGTCTTGCCGCAGCCGGACGGGCCGAGAAAGCAGACGAGCTTGCCGTCCGGTACCGACAGGTCGACGTGATCGACCGCATACGCCTGATGGAAGCGCTTGGTCACGTTCTGGAGGATGAGCTGGGTCATGACGGTTCCTTGCATGGTCGAGGGCGAGGCCGTGCGCGCATCAGAGCGCGACGCCCTTGTCGCCGACGAGTTTTTCGAGCATCCAGATCAGCGCGAAGTCGATCGCGACCGTGAACACGGCGAAGCAGAACACGGTCGGATCGAGCGACGACACGGTGCGGCTGTAGAGCCAGACCGGCAGGGTCATCGTGTCGATGCTGTACAGGAAGAACGTCACCGTGAATTCGTTGAACGACACGATGAACGCGAACAGCATCCCGGCGAGAATCCCGGGCCGCATCAGCGGCAGCACGACGTCGACGAGCGCGCGCCGCGGGCTCGCGCCCATCACGCACGCGGCTTCCTCGAAGTCGGGGCCGATCGACGCAACCGAGGCCGCGCAGTTCTTCACGGTGAACGGCAGCGTCAGGATCACGTGCGCGACCACGAGCCGCACGATGCCGAGCTCGACCGGCAGCGCGTTGAACACGATCAGCAGCGCGAGGCCGAGCATCACGAGCGGATAGACGATCGGCAACGCGACGAGCTGCTCGACGAGCGCCTTGCCGCGGAAGCGGCAGCGCGACAGCGCGTAGGCCGCGGGCACCGACACGGCGGTCGCGATCAGCATCGTCGCGACCGCGACGACGAGGCTGGTCGTCAACGCGGCGCCCATCGACTGCGCGCTGCCCGCATCGGACGACACGAACGTCTGCCAGGCGGCGCGATACCAGTGCAGGCTGAACTCGCGCGGCGGGAATTCGAGCGTGCCCGATGCGCCGAACGACATCGTGATCATCGTGAGGATCGGCAGTGCGGCGAGCAACAGCACGAGCGTCGCGAGCGCGCCCGTCGCGCGACCGAGGCGGCCGGGCAGGGGCGTACGCAAGAGCAGGGTATTCATCGGCTCACCTCGCCGGCACGTTGCAGGGTGCGCACGAGGCGCTGGGACACCGCCATCACGACGAGCGTCGCGGCCATCAGCACGACGCCCGATGCCGACGCGGCGGGCCAGTTGAGCAGCGGCGCGACCTGGTCGTGCACGAGCACCGCGAGCATCGGCACGCGTCGGCCGCCGAGCAGCAGCGGCACCGCGAATGCGCTGGCGTTGTATGCGAACACGGGCAGCGCGCCGGCGACGAGGCCGGGCATCGCGAGCGGCAGCGTCACGTGCCGCAGCGTCTGCCAGCGGCTCGCGCCGAGCGTCGCGGCGGCTTCGTCGTAGGCGCGGGACACCGCACGCAGCGCGCTCGACAGTGGCAGCACGGCGAGCGGGAACGCGGTCTGGATCAGCCCGAGCAGCACGCCGTGCTCGCGGTACAGCAGTTGCAGCGGCCGGTCGACGACGCCCGAGGCCAGCAGCGCGCGATTGAGCAATCCCGCCGGGCCGAGCATCACGAGCCAGCCATAACCTTGCAGCAGCAGGTTCACGAGCAGCGGCAGCAACACGCCGGCGAGCATCAGCCGGCGCGCGAGCCGCGATTCGGTGCGCGCCATCGCGAGCGCGACCGGGATCGCGAGCAGCACCGCGCACACCATGCTCTGGAACGCGAGGCGCAGCGTGAGCCACAGCGATTTCGTGAAGTACGGGTCCGCGAGATCGGCGTAATTCTGCAGCGTGAAGGTCCGCCATTCGTCGCCGGATACGCCGACGCTCATGCGCAACACGGTGAGCGTCGCGGCGGCGAGCACCGCGAGGAACGCGAGGATCGGCGCGAGCAGCAGCCACGGCGGCACGCCGGCCAGCGCGGGCCCGGCGTCCGAGCCGGCGCCGGCCGGTGTGCCGGCGGCCGGCGCCGCGTCGCGGGGGGAGGACAGGGAGGCCATGTCGTTACGCCGCGAAGAGGCCCGTGTAGCGCTTGATCCACGCCGGCTGGACGACGGCGAGCGCCTTGTCGTCGTGCAGCACGGCCTTCTCCGCGATCTGCTGCGGCGACGGCACGAACGCGCGGCTTTCCGCGGGAATCACGGCCTTGCCGTTCACGGGCCCGTTCAGCACGTCGGCCGCCATCCGGCCCTGCACGCCCGCGTCGAGCGAATGGTTGATGAACGCGTGGATCAGGTCGAGGTCGCCCGGATGCGCCTTCGGGATCACCGTGAACATCAGTTGCGTCGCGAAGCCTTCCTTCATTCCGTACGTCACGCCCATCTTGTAGTCGGGCTTGCGGATCTGGTCCGGGAAGAACGCCGGCGAATAGATGCCGCCGATGTCGAGCGAGCCGGTGCGGAACAGGTCGGCGACCTGGTTCGGGTTCTCGCCGAGGGTCATCACACGATCCTTGAGCTGCGCGAGCTTTCTGAACCCGGGATCGATGTTCTGCTGCGAGCCGCCGGCCAGCTTCGCGGCGATGATCGCGAGGTCGACCGCTTCGGCCCACTCCGGCGGCGGCAGGAACAGCCGCCCGGCATATTTCGGATCCCACAGTGCCTCGTAGCTCGACGGCGCGCTCTTCACGGTCGCCGTGTTGTAGATCAGCCCGTCCGACCACAGCAGGTAGCCGATGCCGAAGCCGTTCGCGCCCGTGCGGTATTGCGGCGCGACGTCCTTCAGGTTCGGCAGCCGGTTCAGGTCGGGCTTCGCGAGCAGGCCGGCGTCGGCGAGGCCGGCCGCGCCGACGCCCGCGAGCGTGATGACGTCGTAGGTCGGCCGCTCGCCCGCGGCCTTGACCTTCGCGACCATCCCCGACGTGCCGTCCGCGCGATCGGCGATCACGCGCGCGCCGGTCTGCTTGCTGAAAGTTTCCGCGATGTTGCGCAGCGCCGCCGCGCCGGTATCGTCGGACCAGGTGAGCAGGCGCAGCGTCTTGCCCGCGAAGCTGCCCGACTGAGCCTTCGCAGTCCTGATGAACGGCATCGGAATGGCGGATGCGGCGAGTGCCGTGCCGAGGGTTTTGATCACCTGCCTTCTGCCCGCCTTGAAGTGTTGCATGGCCGTCTCCTGATGAACGATGCCGTGTGGTTCGATGCCGGTCGCCGGATGGCGGCGCGGGTGTGGATGAACTGTAGGGAGGTCAAATTTCCGCAACAAACGAAATATCCGCATGCGCGCCATGACATAAACGCATGGGTCGCCGGCCTCAGCGGGCCGCCGTCATGACCTGCTTGATCTCCTGGAAGGCGGCCAGCCCGAACGGGCCGAGCTCGCGCCCGACGCTGCTGCGCTTGTAGCCGCCCCATGAGGTTTGCGGATAGATCAGTTGCGGTGTGTTGATCCACACGACGCCCGCCTCGAGCGCATTGGCGACCCGCCTGCCGCGCTCGGCGTCGCGCGTGACGACGGTTGCGACGAGCCCGTATTCGGTATCGTTGGCGGCCGCGATCGCGTCGTCCTCGGCGTCGAACGCGCGCACGCACAGCACCGGCCCGAAAATTTCGTCGCGCCATAGCGCGCAGCCGGCCGGCACGTCGGCGAACAGCGCGGGCCGGATGAAGTAGCCGGGGCCGGCGAGCGCGTCGCCGCCCGTCACGAGCCGCGCGCCATCGGCGCGGCCCTGTGCGATGTGGCGCTTCACGCGTTCGTATTGCGCGCGGTTCGTCAACGGGCCCATCTGCACGCCGGGTGCGAACGGCGGGCCGACGACGGTCGTCTCGATCCGTCGCGCGAGGCGCGCGATCAGGTCGTCGGCGAGCGGGGCGGCCACGAGCACGCGCGAGGTCGCCGAACACATCTGCCCGGCGTTGAACAGGCCGCCGCCCGCGATCAGTTCGACCGCGTGATCGAGGTCGGCGTCGTCGAACACGACGATCGACGATTTGCCGCCGAGTTCGAGACCGACGCCCTTGATCGTGTCCGCGGCCGTCTTCATGACCTGCGCGCCGACCGCCGTGCTGCCGGTAAACGACACCTTCGCGACGAGCGGATGCGCGCACAGCCGGGCACCGACCTCGTGGCCGGTGCCCGTCACGACGTTCAGCACGCCGGGCGGCAGGCCCGCTTCGGCGACGATCGCGGCGAGTTCGAGCTCGGGCAGCGGCGTGATCTCGGACGGCTTCAGCACGACGGTGCAGCCGGCGGCGAGCGCGGGCGCGAGCTTCCATGCGGTCGTGACCATCGGGAAATTCCACGGCACGATCAGCGCGGCGACGCCGGCCGGTTCGCGCCGGATCCACGCGCGATGGTCGCCGCCGGGCAGCGCGATCTCGGTTTCGCCGTCGGTGTCGAGGGCATCCGCGAGGCCCGCGTAGTAGTCGAAGGTGGCGATCACGTCGGCGACGTCGATCTCGGCTTCGGCGAACGGCTTGCCGTTGTTGAGCGACTGCAGTGTCGCGAGCCGCGTGCGCCGTGCGTCGACGCCGCGCGCGATGGCACGCAGCAGCGCCGCGCGTGTGGCGCCGGTCGTGCGTTTCCAGTCGCGAAACGCGCGCGAGGCGGCTTGCACGGCATGCTCGACGTCGGCGTCGCCGCCTGCGCTGACGTCGGCGATGACCATTTCCGTCGACGGGTCGACGACGGGCAGCGTCGCGCCGCTGACGCTCGTGCGCCACGTGCCGTCGATGAAGTGGCGCGTATGCAGCGGCGGATCGAACGCGAGATCCGGTGTCGTGCTCATCGCCGCACCTGTTCGAACCAGGTTGCCTCGTCGATTTCGATCACGGTCGGCATCGGGCGTGCCGTCGCATCGCGCAGCGCGTCGGCCAGCGCGTCGGGCGTCGCGACTGCCTGCGCCGCGCAGCCGAAGCCGCGTGCGAGCGTCTGGAAATCGGGCGTATACGGATCGACGCCGACCGGCGTGATGTCGCGCTCGACCATGTATTTGCGGATCTCGCCGTAACCGCGGTTGTTCCAGACGATCACGATCACCGGCACGCGAGCCTCGACCGCGCTCGCGAGCTCCGGCAGCGTGAACTGCAGGCCGCCGTCGCCGATCAGGCACACCACGGGCCGCGCAGGCGCGGCGAGCTTTGCGCCGATCGCGGCCGGCAGCCCGTAGCCGAGCGTGCCGTAGCCGGTCGACGAGTTGAACCAGCTGCGCGGTGCCGGCGCATCGTGCGTGAAATTGCCGACGTAGACGGGGCTCGTCGAATCGCCGGCGATGATCGCGCCGGGCAGCGCGGTGACGATGGTGTCGATCAGCCGTGCCTGGGCACGCGCGGCGCCGTCGTGGCCGGCCGCGATCGCGGCGCGCACGGCGGCCACCCGCGGCGCGCCCCAGCCGGGCTCGGGTGCCGGCGCCGGCCGTTCGTGCAGGCGGGTCGACAGCGCGCCGAGCGCCAGCCGCGCATCGCCGGCGATGGCGATTTCGGCGCGCGCATTGCGCATCAGCTGTTGCGCGTCGATGTCGATGCGGATCAGCCGGCCGTCGATCGCGAAGCCGCCGTCGAACGTGACGTCGTAATCGGTTTCGCCGAGTTCGGTGCCGACCGCGAGCACCACGTCGGCCTCGCGGATCGCCGCGCGCGTGGCCGGCAGCGACTGGGTGGAGCCGATCAGCAACGGGTGGCCGGCCGGCAGCAGGCCCTTCGCGTTGATCGTCAGCGCGACGGGCGCGTGCAGGCGTTCGGCGAGTTCGCGCAGTTCCGTCGCGGCGTGGATCGTGCCGCCGCCGGCCAGGATCAGCGGCCGCCGGGCCTGAGCGAGCAGGTCGGCGGCTGCCGCGAGCGCGTTCGCATCCGGCGCGGGGCGCGCGGGCAGCGCGAGCGGCGTGGCGGGCAGCGCGGGCGCCGGCATCACGATCACGTCGAGCGGGATCTCGATATGCACGGGGCGCGGACGCGCGCTTTCGAACACCGCGAAGGCGCGCGCGAGGACCTGCGGCAGGTCGGCCGCGTCGAGCAGCGTGTGCGAGAACGCGGTGAGCCCCGCGAACACGTCGCGCTGCGACGGCAGCTCGTGCAGGCGGCCGTCGCCGCTGCCGAGCTCGCGCCGCGCGTTGACGCTCGAGATCACCAGCATCGGAATCGAGTCCGCGTAGGCCTGTGCCATCGCGGTCGCGATATTGGTCATCCCCGGCCCGGTGATGATGAAGCAGACGCCCGGCCGGCCGGTGACGCGGGCATAGCCGTCGGCCATGAATCCGGCCCCCTGTTCGTGGCGCGGCGTCACATGACGGATCGACGATGCGGCGAGGCCGCGATAGAGCTCGACGGTATGCACGCCGGGAATGCCGAACACGCATTCGACACCCTGGCGTTCGAGAAGATCGACGAGCGCTTCGCCGCAGGTGCGGGGGCGCGCATGGAACGGAGCGGCCGTGGCCGCGCAGGCCTCGGCAATGCAGGAGACAGGGGCGGGATGGTTCATGGATCGTGACGTGCCGATTGGGAGGGGGAGTGGCCCGTACCGCAAGCAACGGGCATGAAGCGGATTGTCGGGGTCGATCGGCGCTGCCAACAATCGATTAGTTTTCATGCAGCGCATGAGCGCCGTGCATGGCGGTGTCGAGGCTCGCCGACGGCCGGACGCTTGCCGCGGCGAGCGGTCGGCATGCGCGGGAACCGTTCGGCCCGCGCACGATTCCCGCGTCCTGCTGCTTCGATTTCCATCGGGCACGCGCGTGCCCGGATGTCCGTGGTGAGCGGGCCGGACCCGTCACCGGCATGCCCGGCCCGGCCTGCAGGCGAACCCGCGACGGTCAGTGCGGCGCGGTGAAGCGCGGATCGATATACGCGTCGACGTCCTGCGACTGTTTGTACACGGCGTTACGCACGTTGAACGCATTCGCGTTGCGCGTCGAGCCATAGATCGAGTCGAGCCCGTCGCCCTTGCGGAACGCACGCTTCGCGGCAGCCTCGTCGAGCAGGTGCGTGCCCTTCAGCAGCGGAAGGTATTGTTCCGGCGCGAGCCCGACACGCGCGGACATGATCCTGACCGCGTCGGCCTGCGTCTTCGGGTCGTTGATGTACGCGACGCAGCGGTACCAGACCTTGACCACCTTCGCCCAGTCGGCCCGGCGCGCGGCGAGGCTCGCCGGCGCGACCGTGATCGCATCGTAGATCAGCCCCGGCGCATCCGCCGACGTGAAGATCGCCCGTGCGCCCGGCGCGCGCTTCAGCGCCTCGCCCGCGTTCGGCTGCCAGGCGGCCACCGCGGCGATGTCGGACGACGAGCCGAGCACCTGCGGCAGTTCGTTGGTTTTCGCATTCACGAGCGTGACGTCGCCGTCCTTGAGCCCGTGCTTCTGCAGCGCGGTTTCGAGCAGCAGGTGATCGACCAGGCCGAGCTCGACGCCGACCTTCTTGCCCTTCAGGCCTTCGACGGTGCGCAGCGGCGGCTTCGCGACGATCATGTCGTTGCCGGCCGAATAGTCGGTCAGCAGGATCATCACGTTCTTCGCGCCGGCCGCGCCGGTGACGAGCGCATCGCCGTTGGTCGCCGCGACCGCGTCGAGCTTGCCCGCGGAAAACGCGTCGAGCGACGCCGAATAATCGAACCATTCGAAGTCGACGTCGACGCCGGCTTCCTTGAACCAGCCCTTGTCGAGCGCGACCTGGAACGCGACCCAGCCGGGCCAGTCGCTGTAGCCGATCTTCAGCGGCGCGGCCGCGTGCACGGCGGGCGCCGTCAACAGCGCGGCGGCCGTGACGGCGGCCCCCAGTGCATGACGGACGAAACGGAGGGACGGCAGGCGGCGGAGCGCCGGGGCGGGACGGGTCATCGTTGTTCTCCAGGAGACCGGGATCGGGATCGTCGATTCGGACCGCGCCTGTGCGCGGTCCGGCCGCGTGGCCGGTTCCTGCGGATGCGGAACGAACGAAGCGGCCACGGAGAGGCGCGACGGCCGTTGCCATCGCCAATCTCCCGGGCTTTTGTCCCGCCGTGTAGCGCGGGTGCGTCCGGTCTCGCGATCGGACGCACCCGCGCCGGGCTGCTCTCGGACCAGACGTTCGATGAACCGGAACCCTAGCACCCCTAAGATGCGACGCTGCCGCACCTCTCGGCGTCATGCCGAGCGAGAAGCGTGCCAATGGCACGCGGTCACGCGATTCAACGGCGCCGCGCGGCGCGCTGAAGTTCGATGAAGCGGGCGGAGAACAGCGCGCTCAATGCGCGCCGGAGCAGGTCGAGCTTGTTCATGACGCGTGAGATATCGAGTGACGATGCATCCGTTCAGCAATGCCCATGCCATTGCCGAACGCGCGGCGCAGGTGCGCACGATCCGCACTGCGCCGGTGCGCGATCGCATGCGCATGGTGCGCCGCACGCCCGCTGCGAGGGCAAGCCGTCGTCGCCGCCGACTCGTGCATGCCGCGGGTCGTCGCGCCGTCGTGCCGCGTCGTGCGGTCGTTGCGCGGTCGTCGTGTGGTCGTTGCACGGCGGCTGGCACGCAACTCGCTAGATTGACGCTCGAGAGGTGCGAAGCAATTTGCATCATCTTCAGGATCGCTAGGGTTCCGGTCGTGCGGCGTTCGCGCCGCGCGATGACTGGTCCGAGAGCAATCCGGTCTTGCCTTCGCCTCGATTCGAGGAAACGGCGAGGCTCCACGGAGGGATAAAAGCCCGGGAGGTCGCGATGTCGTTCGGTCGCCCTCTCACGCCTTTTGTCCAACCCTCCACGGAGCCGCCATGTCGCCGAGCCCCCAAGCCCTCCTTGCCCCGCCGCCGCACGTCGTGTGGGAAACGCTGATTCCCGCAGGCACCCACTGGTCCGGCATCCTGCGCCGCGGCCTCGCGCTGCGCCTCGTCGACGTCGACGGCGGCGCGAACCTGTCCGCCGTGTTTCATCGCCAGGAAGACCCGCTCGAACGCTACAACATGGCCGATACGCTGAAGGCGCAGCACACCGCGCATCTCACGCGCGGCCATGCGCTGTACACGGACATGGGGCGCGTGATCGCGTCGATCACGGCCGACACGCTCGGCTGGCACGACCCGCTCGGCGGCGTCGGCGATGCGCGGTTGTTCGCGCACAAGTACGGCACGAGCTCGTACCAGGCCGATCGCAACGCGATGATCCGCAACGGCCGCGACAGCCTCGTGCTCGAGCTCGCGAAATACGGACTGTCAGCGCGCGATCTCGCCGCGAACGTCAACTTCTTCAGCCGGCTCGACACGCGCGACGACGGCACGCTCGATTTCGTCGCCGGACATTCGCCGGCCGGCAGCGCGCTCGACCTGCGCTTCGAGATGAACACGCTCGCGGCGTTCTCGACCGCGCCGCATCCGCTCGATCCGCGCACGGACTATGCGCCGAAGCCCGTGAAGCTGATCGCGTACCGCGCGTATCCGGCGGACGGCGCCGCGCCCGAGGACGACCCGTGCCGGCGCGCGTGCGCCGAAAACATGCGCGGCTTCACCAACACCGACCGCCTGTTCGCGTAAGGAGCCGGACCATGCCGATCATCGAAAGCCGTCTCGACCCGCGCGACGCGATCCACGACACCACGCTGAACGCGGGCGAACCGTGGCTGCACGACCTGAAACGCGGCCAGGTCTTCCGCATCCTCGACCTGGAAGGCAACCAGGCGGTCGACACGTTGTTCTACCGCACCGACGACACCGAGGAGCGCTACAGCGCGCAGGACACGATTCGCGCGCAGCGCAACCTGTACCTGAGCGCGGGCAGCGTGCTGCTGTCCAGCCGGGGCAACCCGATGGTGACGATCGTCGCCGACACGTGCGGGCGCCACGACACGCTCGGCGGCGCGTGCGCGGCCGAGAGCAATACCGTGCGCTATGCGCTCGACAAGCGCTACATGCACAACTGCCGCGACAGCTTCCTCAACGCGATCGCGCACTGCACGTGCGGCGCGGGTGCGCGGCTCGGCAAGCGCGACCTCGTCGGCAACGTCAACTTCTTCATGAACGTCCCCGTCACGCCGCTCGGCGGGCTCACGTTCGAGGATGGCATTTCCGCGCCCGGCAAGTACGTCGAGATGCGCGCGGAGATGGACGTCACGGTGCTGATCTCGAACTGCCCGCAGCTCAACAACCCGTGCAACGGCTACAACCCGACGCCCGTGCGACTCACGATCTGGGAGGCCGAATGAACTTCGCCCACGCTCGCCATCGTTCGCGGGAGGCCGCATGAGATTCGCCAAAGTCCTCGTCGCGAACCGCGGCGAAATCGCATGCCGCGTGATCCGCACGCTGAAGCGGCTCGGCATCGCGTCGGTCGCGATCTATTCGGACGCCGATCGCGACGCGCGTCACGTGGCGCTCGCCGACGAAGCCGTGCGGGTCGGGCCGGCGCCGGCCGCCGACAGCTACCTGAACGTCGCGGCGATCCTCGCCGCCGCGCGCGAGACCGGCGCGCAGGCCGTGCATCCCGGCTACGGCTTCCTGTCCGAGCATGCGGGCTTCGCCGATGCATGCGAAGCGGCGGGCCTGCGCTTCATCGGCCCGCGCGGCGATCACATGCGCGCGTTCGGCCTCAAGCACACCGCGCGCGCGCTCGCCGCCGCACAGGGCGTCGCGCTGTTGCCGGGCACGGGCCTGCTCGACGACGTGGCGACGGCGCTCGCCGAAGCCGGCGCGATCGGCTATCCGGTGATGCTGAAAAGCACCGCGGGCGGCGGCGGGATCGGCATGTCGCTCTGCCGCGATGCCGCGCAGCTCGAGGCAGCGTTCGAATCCGTCGTGCGGCTCGGCAACGCGAACTTCGCGCATGCGGGCGTCTATCTCGAGAAGTTCGTCGAACACGCGCGGCACATCGAAGTGCAGATCTTCGGCGACGGCCGGGGCGGCGCGATCGCGCTCGGCGAACGCGATTGCTCGGTGCAGCGCCGCAACCAGAAGGTGATCGAGGAGACGCCCGCGCCGGACCTGACCGATGCCGAGCGCGACGTGCTGCACGCGAGCGCGGTGCGGCTCGCCCGCGCGGTCGGCTACGCATCGGCCGGCACGGTCGAATTCGTGTTCGACGCGAACGCGCGCCAGTTCTATTTCCTCGAGGTGAATACGCGCCTGCAGGTCGAGCATTGCGTGACCGAAGCGGTGACGGGCGTCGATCTCGTGGAGTGGATGATCCTGCAGGCCGAAGGCGACCTGCCGCCGCTCGACACGCTCGCCGTCGCGCCGCGCGGCGCGAGCATCCAGGTGCGGCTGTATGCGGAGGATCCGCACAAGCAGTTCCTGCCGAGCGCCGGCCTGCTCACGCACGTCGTGTTTCCGGACGACGTGCGCGTCGACGGCTGGATCGAGGCGGGCACCGAGATCAGCGCGCATTACGATCCGCTGCTCGCGAAGCTGATCGTGCGCGGCGATACGCGGCGCGACGCGCTGGCCGCATTGCAGGCCGCGCTCGCGCGTACCGAGCTGTACGGGATCGAGACCAACCTCGACTACCTGCGCGCGATCGCCGGCTCGGACACGTTCGCGCGCGGCGCGCCGACGACGGCATTCCTGTCGCGCTTCGCGTTCGCGCCGCACACGATCGACGTGCTCGACGGCGGCGTGCAGACCACCGTGCAGCAGGCCCCCGGGCGGGTCGGCTACTGGAGCGTCGGCGTGCCGCCGTCCGGGCCGATGGACGATCGCGCGTTCGACCTCGCGAACGCGCTGCTCGGCAACGCGCGCGACGCGGCCGGGCTGGAATTCACGATGGTCGGCGCGACGCTGCGCTTCAACACGGCGACGCTGTTCGTGCTCGGCGGCGCGCCGCTCGCGGCCACGCTCGACGGCGAGCCGGCGCCGTTCTGGCAGGTGCTGCGCGCGCGGCCCGGCGCGGTGCTCAAGCTCGGCGGCGTGACCGGCGCGGGCGTGCGCGCATGCCTGGCCGTGAAGGGCGGGCTGCAGGTGCCCGACTATCTGGGCAGCAAGGCGACCTTCACGCTCGGCCAGTTCGGCGGCCACGCGGGGCGCGCGCTGCGCAAGGGCGACGTGCTGCATCTGCACGCGGACGCGGGGCGCGGCGACGCGGGCGCGACGCTGGCCGCGGCCGAGGTTCCCGCGCTGACGCACGCATGGACGCTCGGCGTGCTCGACGGTCCGCACGGCGCACCGGACTTCTTCACGCCCGACGACATCGCGATGCTCTACGGCACGCAGTGGACGGTCCATTACAACTCCAGCCGCACCGGCGTGCGGCTGATCGGCCCGAAGCCGCAATGGGCGCGGGTGGACGGCGGCGAGGCGGGCCTGCATCCGTCGAACATCCACGACAACGCGTATGCGATCGGTGCGGTCGATTTCACCGGCGACATGCCGGTGATCCTCGGCCCCGACGGCCCGAGCCTGGGCGGCTTCGTGTGCCCGGTGACGGTCGTGCGCGACGAGTTGTGGAAGCTCGGGCAGTTGCGCCCGGGCGACACCGTGCAGTTCGTGCGCGCCCGCGTGTCGCCCGCGCCTGCTGCCGCCGCGGTCGTGCCCGCGGCTTCCGCCGGCGCGCCGGACGATTGCGTGCTGCATCGCGATCCGGCGGCCGGCGGCGGCATCGGCGTGGTGTACCGGCGCTCCGGCGATCGCAACGTGCTGGTCGAATACGGGCCGCTCGTGCTCGACCTGAACCTGCGCTTTCGCGTGCATGCGCTGATGTGCTGGCTCGACGCGCACCGGCTGCCCGGCATGCTCGACCTGACGCCGGGGATTCGTTCGCTGCAGGTGCAGTTCGACGCGCGGACGCTGCCGCTCGCCACGCTGCTCGCGCATCTGCAGGCAGCCGAGCGCGAACTGCCCGACGTGGCCGACATGCGCGTGCCGAACCGCATCGTGCATCTGCCGCTGTCGTGGGACGACCCGTCGACGCGCATCGCGATCGAGCGCTACATGCAGTCGGTGCGGCCCGATGCGCCGTGGTGCCCGAGTAATATCGAGTTCATCCGGCGCATCAACGGGCTGGCGAGCATCGACGACGTCAAGCGCATCGTGTTCGACGCGCGCTATCTGGTGATGGGGCTCGGCGACGTCTATCTCGGCGCGCCGGTCGCGACGCCGATCGATCCGCGGCACCGGCTGGTGACCACGAAGTACAACCCCGCGCGCACCTGGACGCCGGAGAACGCGGTCGGCATCGGCGGCGCGTATCTGTGCGTGTACGGGATGGAAGGGCCCGGCGGCTACCAGTTCGTCGGCCGGACCGTGCAGATGTGGAACCGCCACCGCACCACGCGCGAATTCGAAACCGGCAAGCCCTGGCTGCTGCGCTTCTTCGACGAGATCCGCTTCTACGAAGTCAGCGAAGCCGAGCTGACCGCACTGCGCGCGGATTTCATCGCGGGCCGTGCGGCGCTGAGGATCGAGGAATCCGTGTTCGATCTTGGCGCATACAACCGCTTCCTGCGCGACGAGGCGGATTCGATCGCGACGTTCAAGGCCGCGCAGCAAACCGCGTTCGAAGCCGAGCGCGAGCGATGGCGGGCGGCCGGGCAGGCGGAATACGTCGGCGAAGCGGAGCCGGGCGACGGGCAGGCGGCGCGCGCGGCGGGCGTGCTCGACGACACGCAGCGGGCGATTGCCGCGGACGTGTCGGGCAGCGTGTGGAAGGTGCTGGTCGAAGCCGGCGAGCGCGTGACCGAAGGACAGGTCGTCGCGATCGTCGAGTCGATGAAGATGGAGGTGGCGGTGACGGCAACGGAAGACGGCACGATCGAGACGATCGATTGCGCGCCGGGCGCGGCGGTGGTGGCCGGCCAGCGGCTGATGGTGATGCGCGCGGGTGCTGCCGAGGAGGTCGCATGAACACGACGGAACGCTCCCTCCCGCCCGGGCTGCGCTCGATTGACGCGCTGCGCGCGCGCTATGAAGCGGGCGACCTGACGCCGCATGCGCTCGTCGACGCGATCGCCGCGCATTTGGACGCGGGCGACCCGCATCACGCGTGGATCCGGCCGCTGTCGCGCGCGGAGATGACGCGGTATGCCGACGCGCTCGCCGGGCGCGACATCGCGACGCTGCCGCTGTACGGCGTGCCGTTCGCGATCAAGGACAACATCGACCTCGCGGGCATCCCGACGACGGCGGCCTGTCCGGCTTATGCGTACACGCCCGCACGCAGCGCGCCCGTCGTCGAGCGGCTGATCGCGGCCGGCGCGATCCCCGTCGGCAAGACCAATCTCGACCAGTTCGCGACCGGGCTCTCGGGGCAGCGCTCGCCTTACGGCGCGTGCCGCAATGCCCTCGATCCGCGCTATGCGTCGGGCGGGTCGAGTTCCGGGTCGGCGGTGGCGGTCGCGCTCGGCGTCGCGACCTTCTCGCTCGGCACCGACACGGCCGGCTCCGGGCGCGTGCCGGCCGCGTTCCACGGCCTCGTCGGGCTCAAGCCGACCCGCGGCGTGGTGAGCACGCTCGGTGTCGTGCCGGCCTGCCGCTCGCTCGATTGCGTGTCGGTGTTCGCGCACTCGCCGGCCGATGCGCGGGCCGTGTTCGACGTCGCGCATGGCGTGACCGAAGGCGATCCGTACGGGCGCGCGTGGCAGCCGCTGCCGGGCGCCAACGGACTGCGCGCGCATCCGGGGCGGCCGCTCGCGCAGTTGCGCTTCGGCGCGCCGCGTGCCGATCAGCTCGAGTTCTTCGGCGACGAATCGTATCGCGCGGCGTGGGGTACTGCGCTCGAACGCCTGCGCGCGACCGGCGCGCGGGTCGTCGAGATCGACTTCGGCCCGTTCCTGGCCGCCGCGCGGCTGCTGTACGAAGGCCCGTGGGTGGCCGAGCGGCTCGCCGCGATCGGCGCATTCGCCGCGCGGGAACCCGATGCGCTGCATCCGGTGATCCGCGAGATCGTCGGCGGTGCGTCGCGTTTCAGCGCGGCCGATGCGTTCGCGGCATTCGACCGGCTCGCGACGCTGCGCGTCGAGGCCGATCGCGCATGGGGCGGGCTCGATGCGATCGTGATGCCGACCTCGGCGACGACCGCGACCGTCGACGCGCTCGAAGCCGACCCGATCGGCGTCAACTCGCGCTTCGGCTACTACACGAATTTCGTCAACCTGCTCGACCTGTCGGCGATCGCGGTGCCGGCCGGCACGTGCGAAAGCGGACGGCATGCGGGTTTGCCGTTCGGGATCACGTTCGTCGGCCGCGCGCACGACGATGCGCGGCTGCTGGATCTCGCGCAGGCGTGGGTCGGTGGCGCCGTCGCGGGCGGCGATGCGGGCGGCGATGCGGTTGTCGGCGATGCCGGGGCGTCAGCGCCGGCGGCGCCTGCGTCCGGCGCATCGTCCGGTGTGTCGTCCGATGTGTCGTCCGATGTGTCGTTTGGCGCATCGTCTGGCGCGTCGTCCGGCGTGTCGTCCAACGCGTCGTCCAACGCGTCGTTCAACGCGTCGTCAGGTGTCGTGCGCGTGGCCGTCGTCGGCGCGCATCTGCGTGGCGAGCCGCTGAACGGGCAGCTCACGGATCGGGGCGCGCGTTTCGTCGCCGCGACGACGACGGCCGCCGCCTATCGCCTCTACGCGCTGTCCGCGGCGGCCAGCGGCGGCGTCGCCAAGCCGGGCCTCGTGCGCGTGCCGGACGGCGGCGCGCCGATCGCGGTCGAGATCTGGGAGATGCCGGTCGACGCCTACGGCAGCTTCGTCGCCGGGATTGCGGCGCCGCTCGGCATCGGCACGCTGACGCTCGCGGACGGCTCGCGGGTGCAGGGTTTCCTGTGTGAAAGCGCGGCGCTCGACGATGCGCAGGACATCACGCGCTTCGGCGGCTGGCGGGCTTACCGCGCCCAGGCCGCCGGCGGCGCATTGCAATGAACGCCCGGTCGCGCGTGGCCCTTGGGCGGCGCGCGACCGGCACCCGCAACGATACGGAGATTCCCATGTCAATGACCCGCAACACGACCGGCTGGCTGGCCGTGCGCCGCGAACTGACGACGCGCGGCAAATGGACGCTCGGCCTCGCGTCGTTCCTGCTGCCGTGCGCCGTCTGGTGCCTGATCAGCTATGTGCCGTTCGTCTGGCATCCGCAGATGCGCATCACGAATCCCGGGAGCGTCGACTATTTCCAGGCCGGCATGCAGATCGACCGCGACGTGTTCGACGACGAGCTCGCGCATGCGCGTGCGACGCACGCGGCCGTGCCCGAAGGCGTGCGCGCGAACCCGGTCTACCTGCCCGCGCCGCACCAGGTGCTGCGCGCGTTCTACACGGCGTTCACGACGCCGCCCGCATCGCGCGACGGCGTGTGGCTGCACGAGAGCCTGTGGCACAGCATCCGGATCATCTTCTGGGGCTTCGTGATCTCGTCCGCGATCGGCGTGCCGCTCGGCATCGTCTGCGGCACCTTCAGTGCGCTCGCGCGGCTGCAGGAGCCGTTCCTCGAGTTCTTCCGCTACCTGCCGGCGCCGGCGTTCGGCGCGCTGATGGTCGCGATTCTCGGCATCTACGACGCGCCGAAGATCGCGATCATCGTGATCGGCACGCTGTTCCAGCAGGTGCTGATCATCGCGAACACGACGCGCAAGCTCGAATACGGGTTGTTCGAGGCCGCGATGACGCTCGGCACGAAGAAGCTGAAGCTGCTCACGCACGTCGTGATTCCGGGCGTGCTGCCGGACCTGTATCGCGACCAGCGGATCCTGCTCGGCTGGGCGTGGACCTACCTGATCGTCGCCGAACTCGTCGGCACGAGTTCGGGCATCACGTGGTACATCAGCCAGCAGGCCCGCTACCAGCATTTCGACAACGTATACGCGGCGATCCTGATGATCGGGATCATCGGCCTCGGCACCGACATCGTGCTCGGGCTGCTCGGCCGCAAGCTGTTTCCGTGGGATCGCACGCTGAAGGCGTGACACCCGTCGACGCGCATCCATCGACCGATTTTCGCAGAGGGCATCATGCAGAATCCGCAGACCGTTCCCGATTACCTGATTCAATCCGACGCGGTGCGCGAGCGCTTCGCGCGGCTGAAAACCCGCGACGTGATTCTCGACGTGCGCCATGTCGGCAAGCGTTTCGCGACGCCGCAGGGCGAGTGCGTCGCGCTCGACGACATCAGCTTCCGCACGCACCGGCGCGAGTTCGTGTGCGTGATCGGCCCGTCCGGCTGCGGCAAGTCGACGTTGATCCGCATCCTGGCCGGGCTCGAGGCGCAGACGAGCGGCGAGGTGCTGCTGGACGGCAAGCCCGTGCAGGGGCCGGGCGCCGACCGCGGGATGGTGTTCCAGGGCTATACGCTGTTTCCGTGGCTCACCGTGAAGAAGAACGTGATGTTCGGCCTGCGCATGAACGGCAGCAGCAGCGGCGAGGCCGAGCGCGAGGCGCTGCAGTGGCTCGATCTCGTCGGGCTGACGCGTTTCGCCGACGTGTATCCGCACCAGTTGTCGGGCGGGATGAAGCAGCGCGTGGCGATTGCCCGCGCGCTCGCGAACCGACCGCGGATCCTGCTGATGGACGAGCCGTTCGGCGCGCTCGACGCGCAGACGCGTGCGCGGATGCAGACCCACCTGCTCGACATCTGGCGCAATATCGACGTGACGATCCTGTTCATCACGCACGACCTCGACGAGGCGATCTTCCTGGCGGACCGGATTCTGGTGCTGAAGGCGAACCCGGGCGGCGTGCAGGAGCTGATCGAGGTGCCGGTGCCGCGGCCGCGCGATTATGCGCAGGTCAATACGCCCGAGTTCATTGCAACGAAGGCGCGGCTCGAAGCGCTGATCCATCCGAAGGAAGCGGTGGCCGCGGACGACGAAGGCGTCAGGCCGCACATGATCCGGATGACGGACGTCGCGGACAATGTCGAGTAGCGGGGGAGCCGGGCGCGCGTGCGCGCCCGGGATCTCGTACCGGGCGTGATCCGTGCGACTGCATGACGGGATCCCGGCCACGCACGAGTGCGAACATTTGTCGTCAGTCGTTTTGCTGCGGATTTTTTCTTGATCTCTCGCGGTGGAATGCGAGATGAAATAATGCCGTTACACGTGTAGTTCGGTAATGGCGAAGTTGGGCGCGATTCGCGCAAGTCTTTTTGTTTCTGTTTTTGCGTGAAATGCGAGATTCAATTCACATATATGCGCATCAAGGTCGCGCGTTCGTCCCGGAAAATGGTGGCGTTAATAAAAATATTATTGAAACGCTGAAATACTCCTTGTTGGGTCTGCGCCCCGCCTGACGCGTGCTTGCCGCATTTGAACCGCGCTCCCGCGTATCCGGCGAAGGCTTCGCCCCGGATGCACCGATTTTGCAGTATTGAAAATCGTGTGAAATATCGATTCAATCCGGAATATTGTTTTCGCAAATTGAAGTCCCTATAAAAAATAATCGAGAACTGTCAGCATTTACAGGTTCATTGGATTAACCGCTCGATGTAAATTCGAGTCGCGGGACAAATTGATGTTTTCAAGGTTTCGTGCGAATCGATCACCCGATCGGTGATCGAAGGTCGCATGGAACGGTGTCCACGCACCGGCAACCCATCTACCTGAACGGGAGCTTCTATGTCACGCGTTACCGATGTGCTCGTCTCGATCGATACCGAAACCATTCTCCAGAAATATCCGAATCCCAGCCGGGATCCGAAAAACCCGACGCTGATCGACTGGAAGCACGTCTACATGGTCACGAACCAGGACAACGTCGTGTCCGGGCAGGCGGGCGGCGAACTCGACCTGAAAGCCCAGGTGGGCGACCTGATCCGATGGCGTGAAACGAGCCTGTCGCTGGGCTTCGAGAAGCAGGTCGTGTTCTACGGCTTCATCGCCAACCAGGGCCGCGACCTGATTTCGACGCCGACGCCGCGCAAGGCCACCGCATCGATCCCGATTCCGAACCCGAGCTCGCCGTCGACGCCGACCTGCCAGAAGGTGGACAACTACTACTGGTCGTCGGAAACGCTGTCGGAAGGCCGCGTCACCTACCACTTCTACTTCCAGATCATCGACCGCAATTGCCAGTCGCTGGGTTGCTATCAGTGGGACCCGTTCATCTCGATCCACAACTGATCTCGGCAGGCGGGCGACCATGCGACGGTCGCCCGCGTCATTGTCCCGTTCCGGAGGAAGCGCCATGCCTGGTCTTCGTTGCGACGTGCTTGCGATCGTCGATGCCGTCACGCTGCTGTCGGCCTGTCCCGATGCGAGCCGGAACGCGGATGCGCCGACCGTGATCGACGGCCGGCACATCTATGTGGTGAGCCCCGGCGACACCGGGCCGCTCGGCCGCAACGACAGCCGGCTCTTTGCCGGCCTGTCGCCGGGCGACCAGCTCCGCCTGCGCGAAACGGCGCTGGCGCTGCGTGCCGAAGTGAGCGTCCTGTTCATCCGGTTCGCCTTGCGGGACGCCGGTATCGTCGCGCCGATCGAAGCGCAGGTGCGCGACGCCGCGACGCCGGTGCCGTCCGACGACGACCTGCTCCATCCGCAGTGCCGGCCGATGCCGGACCATTACTGGCGCAGCGACGTGCTGGCTGCGGGCGCCACCACGTGCACGGCCGATTTCGCCGTGCTCGACCGTGGCGGTGCGGTGTCCGGCTACTTCCGCTGGGAGACATCGATCGAGATCGCCGGCGGCCGCGCGGATTCGTAGCAGCCCGATTGCAAGCCGTCGCCGGACCGCGACGGCAACGTCGACCTTGCGTCCGATACCGGCTTCGGGCGATCTTCTGCGCGAATGCCGATTTCAGGCAGGATGCCGAACCGTTTGGCTCACGGGCCGCTCGTGTTTCATGGGCCCACGGCCCGCCCGAATCAGTTTCGTTCCCGTTCGAGCCAGCGTCGTTGCGAGGCGTGACCACCCGAGCGCGCCGCGTCCGTCGCGGCCCGGGTTCCCCGCATTGCCGCCCGCTGATCCAATCCGGAATTTGTCTAGTCATCCTTGCGAATGGATCGTACGAGATGCACCAAACGCGTGCCTGAATTCCCCACGACGAGGCACGTCAGAGCCCCGAAATTAGGGGATTTCCCGCGTTTCCCCGGTTTTTTTTGATCGCTGCTTGTCGCGCTGTTTTTCTTCTTGCATGCTTGTATAGACAAATTCCTGAGGCGGCTTGCTGCAGCACCGAAGGGATGACGAACCTCAACGCAAGGAGAAATCTCGTGAACGGCAAGCGGATCAAGTGGGCAATCAGGACGATCGGTGTCATCGCGGCCGCGGCGGCAACGCTCGCGGCGCCGGCGCAGGCGAAGGAATGGAAGACGGTGACGGTCGCGCTCGAAGGCGGCTACGCACCGTGGAACCTCACGCTGCCGGGCGGCAAGCTGGGCGGTTTCGAACCGGAGCTGCTCGCCAACGTGTGCGAGCGGATCAAGGTGCAGTGCAACATGGTCGCGCAGGACTGGGACGGGATGATTCCCGGCCTGCAGGCCGGCAAGTTCGATATCCTGATGGATGCGATCTCCATCACGCCGGAGCGCGAAAAGATCCTGCTGTTCTCGCGTCCGTATGCGGCGACGCCCGCGACGTTCGCCGTCACCGACACCAAGATCCTGCCGAAGGCCGCGCCCGGCGCGCCGATGGTCAAGCTGACGGGTGACGCGAACGCGGACAAGCCTACCGTCGACGCGCTGCGCAAGCAGCTGAAGGGCAAGACGATCGGCATCCAGTCGGGCACCGTCTATACGAAATTCATCAACGACAGCTTCAAGGACATCGCGTCGATTCGCGTGTACAAGACCTCGCCCGAACGCGACCTCGACCTCGTCGCCGGGCGCATCGATGCGTCGTTCGACGACGTCACGTACTACGCGGCGAACAACACGAAGAAGGACACCGCGTCGATCGTGCTCGCGGGGCCGAAGCTCGGCGGGCCGATCTGGGGGCCGGGCGAAGGGCTCGCGTTCCGCAAGCAGGATGCCGACCTGAAGACGAAGTTCGATACGGCGATCGGCGCGGCACTCGCGGACGGCACGGTGAAGAAGCTGGCCGACAAGTGGTTCAAGACCGACGTCACGCCGTAAGCACGCCGCCGCCGCGCGAGCGACCCGAACGACGCGCGGCGGCAGGCATCCTGCCGATTCACTCAACGCTTGCCGGGAGGCACGCATGGCGATTCTCGAAATGCTCGGCTTCGGAACCGAAGGCTGGGGCGGTGTGCTGCTGCTCGCCGCACTGATGACGGTCGCGCTGACGCTCGCCGCGCTCGCGGTCGGCGCGGTGATCGGCGCGGCGATCGCGGCGGCGAAGCTGTCGCGCTACCGCAGCGCCCGCCTGCTCGGCGACCTGTACACGACGGTATTTCGCGGCGTGCCCGAACTGCTCGTCATCTATCTGTTCTACTTCGGCGGCTCGACGCTCGTCACGGCCGTCGGCCAGTGGTTCGGCGCGGAAGGCTTCATCGGCGTGCCGCCGTTCGTGATCGGCGCGCTTGCGGTCGGCATGATCTCGGGCGCCTACCAGGCGGAGGTGTATCGCGCGGCGGTGCTCGCGGTGTCGAAGGGCGAGCTCGAAGCCGCGCGCGCGATCGGCATGCCGCGCAGCATGGTGCTGCGGCGCATCCTGGTTCCGCAGGTGCTGCGCTTCGCGCTACCCGGGATCGGCAACGTGTGGCAGCTGAGCCTCAAGGACTCGGCACTGATCTCGGTCACCGGGCTCGCCGAGCTGTTGCGCACGAGCCAGATCGCCGCCAACTCGACCCACCAGTACTTCGTGTTCTTCGTCGCGGGCGGGGCGTTGTATCTGCTGATGACGGGCGTGTCGAACCGCGTGTTCAACCGCGCGGAAGCGATCGTCGGCCGGTCGTTCCGCCGCAATTTCGCGCGCAACTGACGGAGAACGTGCATGTCCTTCGATTTCGCTTTTCTCTTCGATACGCTGCGCCAGCTGCTCGCGGCCGTACCGACCACGCTCGGCCTGTTCTTCGCCTCGCTCGTGCTCGGCGGCCTGCTGTCGCTCGTGATCGTCACGATGCGCGTGTCGCCGCGCTGGCTGCCGAACCGCTTCGCGCGGGCCTATATCCTCGTGTTTCGCGGCTCGCCGCTGCTGATCCAGATGTTCCTCGTGTATTACGGGCTCGGCCAGTTCGGCGTGATCCGCGAAAGCTTCATGTGGCCGCTGCTGCGCGAGCCGTACGTCTGCGCGGTGCTGTCGCTCGCGCTGTGCACGGCGGGCTACACGGCCGAGATCCTGCGCGGCGGGCTGATGGCCGTGCCGGTCGGGCAGATCGAGGCCGGCTATTCGATCGGCCTGTCGGGCTTCGCGCTGCTGCGGCGCGTGATCGGCCCGATCGCGTTGCGCCAGTGTCTGCCCGCGTATTCGACCGAAGCGGTGCTGCTCGTCAAGTCGACCGCGCTGGCGAGCCTCGTCACGGTATGGGAAGTGACGGGCGTCGCGCAGCAGATCATCCAGCAAACCTATCGGACGACCGAGGTGTTCGTCTGCGCCGCCGTGATCTATCTGGGCCTGAACTTCATCGTCGTGCGCCTGCTCGGCGCGCTCGAATGGCGGCTTTCCGGGCACCTGCGTGCGCCGAAGCCCACCGGTGCGCCCGCCGCGGCGACGCGCAATCCTCAACGCGTCGCGCCCTGAGCGTCCCCGTCCTTTCCAGGAGAATCCGATGAACACCGCTGCTCCCGTTGCGCTGTCGGTCAAGAACATCCACAAGTCGTTCGGCGACCATCATGTGCTGAAGGGCATTTCGCTCGACGCGCATGAGGGCGACGTCATCTCGATCCTCGGCGCGAGCGGCTCGGGCAAGAGCACGTTCCTGCGCTGCCTGAACCTGCTCGAGACACCCGACGACGGCTCCGTCGCGCTCGCCGGGGAAACGCTCGCGATGAAGCGCGCGCGCGACGGCAAGCTGCATCCGAGCGACCGGCGCCAGGTCGACCGGATCCGCTCCCAGCTCGGCATGGTCTTTCAGAACTTCAACCTGTGGTCCCACATGACGGTGCTCGACAACCTCGTCGAGGGGCCGCTGCGCGTGCAAAAGCGCAGCCGCGCCGAAGCGGTCGAGGAGGCCGAGGCGCTGCTGGCGCGCGTCGGTCTCGCCGACAAGCGCGGCTACTATCCGGCGCACCTGTCGGGCGGCCAGCAGCAGCGCGTCGCGATCGCCCGCGCGCTCGCGATGCATCCGAAAGTGATGCTGTTCGACGAACCGACGTCGGCGCTCGATCCGGAGCTGGTCGGCGAAGTGCTGCGCGTGATGCGCTCGCTGGCGGAAGAGGGGCGCACGATGCTGGTCGTCACGCATGAAATGGGCTTCGCGCGGCACGTGTCGAATCGCGTGCTGTTCCTGCATCAGGGCGAGGTCGACTCGGACGGGCCGCCCGACGCGCTGTTCGGCGGCCAGTGCTCGGAGCGCTTCCGGCAATTCGTGTCGAGCCACCACGACCGCACCACCAACTGAGGCTGCCATGACCGTATTCCGTGCGGCCCGGCCGCTCGACTGGCGACAGGTTGCTGCGGTGGCGGCCGGCGAGCCGCTGGCGCTGGCCGACGAGGCACGCGCGCGCGTCGTTGCCGCGCGCGAACTCGTCGACGAGATCGTCGCGCGCGGGATTCGCGCTTACGGCGTCAATACCGGCGTGGGCGCGCTGTGCGACGTGATCGTGTCGCCGGCACAGCAGAGCACGCTGTCGCGCAACATCCTGATGAGTCACGCGGTCGGCGTCGGCATGCCGCTCGGCGCGGCCGAAACGCGCGCGATCATCGCGGCCGCGATCAACAATTTCGCGCACGGGCATTCGGGCGTCCATGCCGACGTCGTCGACCAGCTCGTCGCGCTGCTCGAGCACGATTGCCTGCCGGAGGTGCCGGCGCACGGCTCGGTCGGCTATCTGACCCACATGGCGCACGTCGCGCTCGTCTGCATCGGACACGGCCATGCGCGCCATCGCGGCGAACGCATCGGCGGCGCCGAGGCGCTGCGCCGCATCGGCCGCGAACCGCTCGTGCTCGGTGCGAAGGAAGGGTTGAGCCTGGTCAACGGCACGCCGTGCGTCACGGGGCTCGCCGCGCTCGCGCTGGCCCGGGCGGAACGGCTGCTCGATTGGGCCGACTGGATCGCGGCGGCGAGCTTCGAGAATCTCGGCGGGCAGCTCGCCGCGTTCGACCCGGCCTCGCTCGCGTTGCGGATCTCGCCCGGCATCGGGCACGTCGGCGCGCGCTTGCGGACGATGCTGGCCGACAGCCCGATGCTCGCCGCGGCGAGCGGGCGGCATACGCAGGATCCGTTGAGCCTGCGCACGATTCCGCACGTGCACGGCGCGGCGCGCGACGTGTTCGCGGTCACGGCGGACGTCGTCGATCGCGAGCTCGCGTCCGTCACCGACAATCCGATCGTCGCCGGTACGCGCGATGCGCCGGCCGTTCATTCGCAGGCGCATGCGGTCGGCGCGGGCATCGCGCTGGCGATGGACAGCCTCGCGGCCGCGATGGCGCAGGTGGCGGCCATCGCCGAGCGGCGGCTGGACCGTCTCGTCAATCCGCTCGTGAGCGGCCTGCCGGCGTTTCTCGCGGCGCCGGGCGGCACGTGTTCGGGCTTCATGATCGCGCAGTACACGGCGGTCGCGCTGGTCGCGCAGAATCAGCGGCTCGCGGCGCCGGCGAGCCTCGACGGCGGCATTACGTCGGGGCTGCAGGAAGATCACTTGTGTCATGCGACGCCGGCCGCGCTGAAGGCGCTCGACATCATCGAGAACGCGACGCGCGTGCTCGCGATCGAGCTGCTCGCCGCCGCGCAGGCATACGACTTGCAAGCGAACGAAACCGGGCGGGCCGCGTCGACCGACGCGCTGTGGCGGCACGTGCGCGAACGCGTACCGGCGTATCGCGACGACCGGCCGCTCGCGGACGACATCGCGATCGCGGCCGGCATCGTCGGGGGGGCGCCGCCGCCGTTGCAGTGACGACCGGCGACGACGGGCGGATCATCATTATTCATTCGGTCGAGGGTGCATGAACGAGACGGAGCGACAACTTTCCGCACGACCGGCGAGGGCATCGGGCGAGGCCGTGCCGGCGCGCGCACTGCCGGCCTATCAACAGATCAAGCGCTACGTCGTCGAGCGGATCGCGAAGGGCGACTGGAAACCCGGCGGCGCGATCCCGACCGAGGCCGAGCTGGTCAAGGAATTCGGCGTGGCCCGGATGACGGTGTCGCGCGCGCTGCGCGAACTGACGAACGAACGCGTGCTGACCCGCATCCAGGGTGCCGGCACGTTCGTCGAGCGCCGGCATTACGAATCGACGGTCCTGGAGATCCGCAACATCGCGGACGAGATTGCGGAACGGGGGCATCGGCACAGCGCGCGCGTCGTGCTGATCGAGCGCAGCGTCGACCCGGACGCGATCGATGCGCTCGGGCTTCGCTCGGGGCCGGTGTTTCATTCGCGCATCGTGCATTTCGAGGAAGACGAGCCGATCCAGTTCGAGGATCGCTACGTCAATCCGGCGTTGTTTCCCGACTACCTGGAGCAGGATTTCACGATCGAGACGCCGAACCACTACATGGTGCGGCTCGCGCCGATCCAGCGCGCCGAGTTCCGGATCTATGCGGAGAAGCCCAATGCGCAGGTGCGCCGGCATCTCGTGATGGAAATCGGCGAGCCGTGCCTGGTGTTGAAGCGCCGCACCTGGGTCGGCGAGCACGTCGCGACGTCGGTCAGGCTGTGGCATCCGGCGTCGCGGTTTCACCTGGCGGGGAAAATGTAGGGACGCGGCGAGCGGCGCGGATCGAGCCGAGGCAATCGACATGGATGTCCTGCGCGTCGGCGAATAATGCGGCCGCTGACTCGACCCGGCGCGTGACAATCGCGAAGAGCGCCCATCGAACCGTTCGTTCCTTCGCCCGTCGGCATGCGTACGCGCATTCACCGACCTGAATACCGGCAGAGAGTGGCGCATAATGTTTCGAGGTCGACCCTTGGCTGGAAGAGGGTTTTATGCGCTGCACAATTTGCGGATCGGAGAATCCTCCCGGTGCGGGGTTCTGCCAGGAATGTGGCGCCGTGCTGTCCCGCACCTGCCCGCAGTGCGGGCATGACGCAGCGCCGGCAGCCCGCTTCTGCAGCCATTGCGGTGCGCCGCTGGCGACACCTGCCGCCATGCCGCCATCGTCCCGACCGTCGGCTCAAGCGCCGTCGCCCACCCCGATTCACTACACGCCCGATCATCTGGCCGAGCGCATCCGTGCCGAACACGCGGCGATGGAAGCGCGCGGCGAGCCCGCCGGCGAGCGCAAGACCGTTACCGCGCTGTTTGCCGACATGGCCGGGTCGACCGCGCTGATCCACGATCTCGATCCCGAAGTGGCGCATCGCCTGATCGTGCCGGTGGTCGAGCTGATGATGGAGGCGGTCCACTACTACGAAGGGTACGTCGCCAAATCGCTCGGCGACGGTATCCTCGCGCTGTTCGGCGCACCGATCGCCCACGAGGACCACGCGCAGCGCGCGCTCTTCGCCGCATTGCGCATGCAGCAGGCGATGCGCCAGCACGGCGACCGGATTCGGCTGCAGGAAGGCATTCCTCTGCAGATTCGCGTCGGCGTGCATACGGGCGAGGTCGTCGTCCGTTCGATCCGCACCGACGACTTGCACACCGAATACGACCCGCTCGGGCATACGATCCACATCGCGTCGCGGATCGAGGGCATCGCCGCGCCCACGTCGATTCTCGTCAGCGAATCCACCCACAAGCTGGCCGAAGGCTATTTCGAGTTCAAGGCGCTCGGGGCCACGCAACTCAAGGGCATTCCCGCGCCGCTATGCGTCTACGAAGTGCTGGGGCTGGGTGCGTTGCGCACGCGCCTGCAGCTGGCGGCGCACCGTGGTCTCGCGCGGTTCGTCGGGCGCGAAACGGAACTGGAACACCTGAACCGGGCCCTGGAGACCATGCGGGCCGGGCACGGGCGCGTGGTCGGCGTGGTGGGCGAGGCCGGCGTCGGCAAGTCTCGCCTGTTCCACGAGTTCAAGGAGCGTTCACGGCGCGGCGCGCTGGTGCTGGAGACGTTTTCGGTATCGCACGGCAAGGCGTTTTCCAATTTGCCGCTGATCGAACTCCTGAAGAACTATTTCCAGATCACGCCGCAGGACGACGAGCGGCGCTGCCGGGAAAAGGTGATCGGCAAGGCGCTCGCGCTGGAGCGCGGTTTCGAGGACCTCGTGCCGTACGTTCTCTATCTGCTCGGCATCGGCGAGGGCGGCTCGGTGCTGGTCGAGATGGACCCGCAGATCCGGCGCGAGCGCACCTTCGACGCGATCAGGCAGCTGCTCGTGCGCGAGAGCCAGAATCAGCCGGTTCATTTGCTGTTCGAGGATCTGCAATGGCTGGATCGTGAAACGGAAGCATTCCTGAGTTATCTGATCGACCATGTGCCGGACGCACGCATCCTGCTGTTGGTGAACTACCGGCCCGAGTATCGGCCGGCGTGGGCCGGCGCGGTTCATTGCAGCAGGATCCGGCTCGAGCCGCTCGGCCCGTCCGATGCGCAGGGGCTGCTCACGGCGCTGCTCGGCGAGGATCGCACGCTCGTGCCGCTGAAGCAGCTCATTCTGGAGAAGACGGAGGGCAATCCGTTCTTCATGGAGGAAGTGGTCCAGACGCTCGTCGAAGAGAAGTCGCTGCTCGGCGAGGCCGGGCGCTATCGCATCGTGGAGACGCCGGCGACGCTGCATATCCCGACCACCGTGCAGGGCGTGCTGGCTGCCCGTATCGATCGGCTTCCCGTCGAGGAAAAGGAACTGCTGCAGGCGCTTGCCGTGATCGGCCACGAGTTTCCGTTCAGCCTGATCCGGCGCATCTGCGGCGAGGTGGCGGCGCGAGACGACGAACTGCGTCGCCTGCTCGCGCATCTGGAAGCCGCGGAGTTCATCTACGAGCGGCCCGCCTTTCCCGAGGTCAATTATTCGTTCAAGCACGCACTGACCCAGGAAGTGGCCGGGCGCTCGTTGCTCACGGAGCGGCGCACCGCGCTGCACGAGCGCACCGCGCAGGCGATCGAGGTGCTGTTCCCGACGCGCATCGCCGATTACTGCAGCGAACTCGCGCATCACTACGGTCAGAGCGGCAACATTCCGAAGGCGGTCGAATACCTGCATCGTGCGGCCCAGCAGGCGCTGCGCCATGCGGCCCATCACGATGCGATGAATCACCTCGGCGCGGCGCTTGCGTTGCTGAAGGGCTTGCCGGACACACCGATGCGCGCGCATTGGGAGCTGACGCTGCTGCTGTCCCTCGGGCCGGTCCTGATGGATGTGCGCGGGTATGGCGCGACGGAGGTGGGCGCCACCTATACGCGCGCGCTCGAGTTGTGCGAGCGCACGGGCGAGGTATCGCAACGCTTCGCGACGCAGCTGGGATTGCGGATGCACCACGTGGTGCGCGGCGAGTATGCGCTCGCGACCGGCCTGGGCCGGCAGATGCTCGGTACGGCCCGCGATGCGAACGACCCCGGCTTTCTCATCGAGGCCCATAGCGCGCTGGGTTCGTGCTTCTTCCTGCAGGGCGATTTCACGGCCGCCCGCACCCACCTGGAACAGGCGATCGCGATCTACGATCCGGAGCAGCATCAGGCCCACGTGTTCGCGCACGGGGTCGATCCGGGCATCCGGGCGCTCAGTTTCCTGGTGTTGACCCTGTGGATCCAGGGGTATCCCGACCAGGCGCTCAGGCGCAGCGTCGAAGCACTGGCGCTCGCACGGCACCTTTCCTATGGGCCGTCCCTGGCGTTCAGCCTGACCTACACGGCACACCTGCATCAGCTGCGGCGCGAGCCGACGCTTGCCGCCGAGCGCGCGGAAGCGGTCATTGCCGTATCGACCGAGCACGGCTTGCCGTACTGGCTCGCATGGGGGACGCTCCTGCGGGGCTGGGCGATGAGCGCGCAAGGCAACATCCGGGACGGCATCGCGCAGATGCGGCTGGGCCTCGATGCGCAGCGGGCCGCCGGCGGCGAAGACCAGCGGCCCTATTCCCTCGCGCTGCTCGCCGACAGTTACTGGCGCGCGGGCGACCGGCGGGCAGCGCTGGACCTGCTGGAAGAGGCGACGACGCTCGTCGAGCAAACCGGTGAGCACTGCTTCGAGGCCGAGCTGTACCGGCTCACGGGCGTCTATCTGGCCGGCGGGGCGAGCGAGCAGGGGGCCGTCGCGGCGAGCGAAGAGGGGGCCGTCGCGGCGAGCGACGAAGGGGCGGTCGCGGCGCGCGACGACAAGATCGCCGGCTGCTTTCACCGGGCGATCGAGCGCGCGCGCCGCCAGGGTGCCCGAGCGCTGGAATTGCGGGCGGCGTCGGACCTTGCGCGGCTGTTGCAGCGGCAGGGGAAAACCGTGGAGGCGAGGCGAGCGCTGTCCGAGGTGCTCGCCTGCTTCACGGAAGGTTTCGATACGAGCGACCTGCGCGACGCGAAAGCGCTGCTGGATGCATTGGACGCGCGCGCAGGATGAATGGAACAACGGCGCACGGCGACGGATCGCGTGACGACGTGCGCTCGATGACCTGCCGCTGCTCCGCCTGCGCGGAGCGCCGAGGAGACGGGCATGGCAACCACGCACGCAAGACGCGGCAACGATGGCCCGCGCAAACCGATCGCGCTCGCGTTGCAGGGCGGCGGAATGCACGGCGCCTTCACCTGGGGCGTGCTCGACCGCATGCTCGAAGACGGCCGGCTCGACATCGAAGGCGTCAGTGCAACCAGCGCCGGCGCGATGAACGCCGCGGTACTCGCATACGGGCTGCACAAGGGCGGCGAAGACGGCGCGCGTCAGGCACTCCACGACTTCTGGCACGCGGTCGCGCAATCGGCGGAGCGCTACAACCCGCTGCGCTGGATGCCCTGGCTGAAGGGCACGCACAGCTTCGGGCTCGATCATTCGCCGCTGTATGCGTTCGCCGACATGATGCTGCGGGTCTTTTCACCCTATCAGTTCAATCCGAACAACCTGAATCCGCTGCGCGAGGTGCTCGAAAGCCAGGTCGATTTCGACGCGCTGCGCAAGCACTGTCCGATCCGGCTGTACGTGTGCGCGACCAACGTCGAGACGGGGAAGATCCGCCTGTTCACCGGAGCGGACCTCAGTGCCGACGCGGTGCTGGCATCGGCATGCGTGCCGACCCTGTTCCAGGCGGTCTCGATCGACGGCGAGTACTACTGGGATGGCGGGTACATGGGCAATCCGGCCATCTATCCGCTCATCTACAACTGCGCGACGCGCGACGTCGTGATCGTGCACATCAATCCGCTCGTGCGTCGCGGCGTGCCGATCACCGCCGCGGAAATCCTCAACCGGATCAGCGAGATCAGTTTCAATTCGTCGCTGATGCGCGAGATGCGGGCGATCGCGTTCGTCACCGACTTGATCCAGCAAGGCACGATACAACGCGGCGAGATGAAGGAAATGCTGATTCATTCCATTCGCGCCGACGATGCGCTGTCCGCGCTGAGCGTATCGAGCAAGTACAACGCGGATTGGGGATTCCTGAGCGAACTGCATGACCACGGGCGACGCGAGGCGGATGTGTGGCTCGCGCATCACTACGGAAACATCGGGCAGCGCTCGAGCATCGACATCCGCAGGGAATTTCTCTGAGCGCATCGCAGTCATGTCGGCATGGGGCGATTCCGCACGGACGCCCCGGTCCAAGGAGCGAACGTGAACCGGATGCAGGCGCGGTTCGTCGCGTTGTGGTCGTGCAGCGGCGGGACCCATGCCGAGGAGGTCTATCGCAGGCTCGCGCAATGCTACGCGGAGCCGGTGCGCCATTACCATACGCTCGTGCATGTCCGGCGATGCCTGCGTCATCTCGACCTGGCGCGCGACGCGATTCCCGCGCCGGACGCCGTCGAACTCGCGCTCTGGTTCCATGACGTGATCTTCGTGCCCGGCGCGAAGGACAACGAGCAGCGTAGCGCGGACTGGTTCCGGCACCAGGCCGGGGGGCGAATCCGCGCGTGCGACCCCGTCTGCGCGATGATCCTCGCGACGACCCACGCGGGCATTGCCGCGCAACCGGATACCCGCTTCACGTGCGACATCGACCTGGCCGCGCTCGGCGCTTCCCGCAGCCGGTTTCGCGAAGACGGCCGGCGTTTGCGGGCAGAGCGTCCCGATCTCGACGACCGGGCCTACGATTTTCATGAGCGGACCATTCTGCGCGGGCTGCTCGTGCGTCCGCGCATCTATCTGACGGAATTCTTCTACGCGCGCTGCGAGAGGCAGGCGCGCAGGAACCTGAGCTGGCGGCTGGGGTTGCCGGTTCCTGCATCGGAATGACGAACCGTTGCGCCGACGCGATGATCGATCGAAGCGGTGCCCGGGCGCCAGGGCAACCTGACCCGACAGGGCCGCCGCGCGTGCGTCGCGCGCCAAGGGAACCGGTGCGCGCCCGCCGGTCGGGACCACGTTGCGGCGAACGGCGGCCCTCGGGCACTCTAGAATTGGCATGTAACGTATTGCAGTGGCCTGGCCCGGACAATGTTCCAGGTGTCGTTTCGATATCGCTTTGCCAGCCGATCTGCTCATTCCAACGGATACCAACATGCGCATCCCGCCGCTCAAGGCAATCATCGCGTTCGAAAGTGTCGCCCGGACCAAAAGCGTCAATCGTGCCGCGGAAGAACTGGGCCTGACCGCGTCCGCCGTGAGTCACCAGCTCAGCAACCTCGAATCGCAGATCGGCCAGCCGCTGTTCCAGCGATCAGGGCGCGGGCTCGTCCTCACGCCGACCGGCGAGCGCTATCTGGCGGACGTCACCGGCTCGCTGGCCGACCTGAGCCGCGCCACCGAGCGCGCGTCGAGCCGCGCCGAGGTCGATATCCTGCGCGTGCATTCGAGCCCGAGCTTCGGGCTGATGTGGCTGTTGCCGCGGCTGTCGTCGTTTCAGGAAGCGAACGGCGATATCCAGCTGAACCTGGCGTGTTCTTACGAAAACGTATCGTTCTCGAACGGCTTCTACGATATCGACGTCCGCCACGGCTACGGCAACTGGGACAACCTCGAGGTGAAGACGATGCGCGGCGAGTTCATCGCGCCGCTCGCGTCGCCGCAGTACCTCGAACGGCATCCGGTGAACGCGCCGGAAGACCTCCTCGCGCATCGGCTGATCTATTCCGAAACGCCGCTCGTGCAGTGGAAACAGTGGTTCGGCCGGGCCGGCGTATCGCTCGCGGCCCGCAAGACCTTCGACTTTTCATTCGACCGGTCGTACATGTCGCTCGAAACCGCCGCGCTCGGCCTCGGCATCGCGCTCGAAAGCCTGATGCTCGCGTCGGTGAAGATTCGCGAAGGCGCGCTGGTGCCCGTGTTCGACGAGACGCATGCGGTGGAAGTCGGTGCGCATCATCTCGTTTACCCGCGGCAGAACGCGGAACTGCCTCGCGTGAAACGCTTCCTTGCGTGGATCGAGCGGGAAGTCGCGGCGCAGCGCCGCGCGAACTGAGCGTCGCGCGTCCGGGCCGCGTGCAATATTGCGTTGCAGCACGCCGTGACGGCCCGCGCGGCGTCATCTGAAATTTTCTCAACCATGCCTGAGCGTTTCCGCGTTGATGCGGGTGTCCGGCGAGCCGACACTCTGCACACACATCAACACAGGAGACGAACGATGTTGCTCGACAACAGGACCATCATCGTGACCGGCGCGGCATCACCGCGCGGTATCGGCAAGGCCACGGCCCGCACGCTGGCCGCCCAGGGCGCGCGCGTGGCGATTCTCGACCTGCGTCGCGAGGACGCCGAAGCGGCCGCCGCCGAGCTCGGGCCCGACCACCTCGGCCTGGCCTGCGACGTGACCGATCGCGACGCGTGCGTGGCCGCGGCTCGCGCGACGCTGGCGCGTTATGGCCGTATCGACGGCCTCGTGAACAACGCCGGCATCACGCAGCCGGTGCGCACGCTGGACATTTCCGGGCGCGACTTCGATGCGATCGTCGACGTGAACCTGCGCGGCACGCTGTACATGTCGCAGGCGGTGCTGCCGGCGATGAAGGAGCAGCGCGGCGGCAGCATCGTGTGCATGTCGTCGGTGTCCGCGCAGCGCGGCGGCGGCATCTTCGGCGGCCCGCACTACAGCGCCGCGAAGGCCGGCGTGCTCGGCCTCGCGAAGGCGATGGCGCGCGAGTTCGGCGCCGACCGTATCCGCATCAATTCGATCACGCCGGGCCTGATCCAGACCGACATCACCGGCGACAAGCTGACGCCCGACATGCGCGAGGAGATCGTCAAGGGCATTCCGCTCGGCCGCCTCGGCGATGCCGCCGATGTCGCCAATGCGTGCCTGTTCCTGCTGAGCGACCTGTCGAGCTACCTGACGGGCATCACGCTGGACGTCAACGGCGGGATGCTGATTCACTGAGAACGGCGCCGCGACACGCGCGGCGCCGACCATCATGCACCCGGGACAACCCGGGGCCATGGCAGGAGACAAAGATGAGAGCAAAGTACCCCGCCTCGCCGGTTCAGGGCGAGCTGCTGCAACGGGACGACGCGCAGACGTTCGAAGCGGCGACCTATGCGAAGGTCGCGCGACGGCTGATCCCGTTCCTGATGTTGTGCTATCTCGGTGCGTATCTCGACCGCGTCAACGTCGGCTTCGCGAAACTGCAGATGCTCAACGACCTGCGTTTCAGCGAGACCGTGTACGGGATGGGCGCAGGCATTTTCTTTCTCGGCTACTTTCTGTTCGAAGTACCGAGCAACCTGATCCTGCATCGCGTCGGCGCGCGCCGCTGGCTCGCGCGCATCATGCTGACGTGGGCCGTGATTTCCGCGAGCTTCGTGTTCGTGAAGTCGCCCGCCGCGTTCTACGTGCTGCGGTTCCTGCTCGGCGTCGCCGAAGCGGGCTTCGCGCCGGGCGTGATCCTGTACCTCACCTACTGGTTCCCGTCGGCGCGTCGTGCCAAGGCACTGTCGTTGTTCTTCATGGCGATTCCGCTGGCGGGGATCATCGGCGGCCCGCTGTCGGGCGCGATCATGCATTCGCTGCACGGCGCGATGTCGATGGCGGGCTGGAAGTGGTTGTTCCTGCTCGAAGCGTTGCCTTCGTTCGTGCTGGGCTTCGCGATCCTGCTGTATCTCGATGACGGCATTGCCGGCGCGAAATGGCTGACCGATGCCGAAAAAGCCTTGCTGGCGCGCAACGTGTCGGCCGACGCCGAGCACACGACCGCCCACCTGTCGATTCGGGCGTTCGTCGCCGACCGCCGCCTGTGGTTGATGGCCGCGATCTACTTCTGCGTCGTGCTCGGGCAGTACGGGCTCACGTTCTGGCTGCCCACGATCATTCGCAAGGCCGGCGTCGCTGATCCGCTGTGGGTCGGCCTGTTCACCGCGATTCCGTATGCGTGCGCGATCGTCGCGCTGCCGCTGATCGGCATGAGCGCGGATCGCCGCCGCGAGCGCCGCTTCCATCTCGCGGTGCCGATGCTGATCGCGGCGGCGGGCTTCGCGACGTTGCCGATGCTCGGCAGTGTCGGCGCGTCGATCGTGTGCCTGAGCATTGCGTCCGCCGGCATTCTCGCGTCGTCGTCGCAATTCTGGTCGCTGCCCACGGCGCTGCTCGGCGGGATGTCGGCGGCGGCGGGCATCGCCGCGGTCAACTGCTTTGCGAACCTCGCGGGCTTCTTCTCGCCGGCGATCGTCGGCTGGCTGAACGACCTGACCGGCAAGTCCACCGCCGGACTCCTCTTCATCTCCGTCGCGATTACGTTCGGCGCGCTGCTGGTGTTCCTCGTGCCGCGCTCCGTCAATCGCTGATCACCGCCGATTCGACCTGCATGCTTTCCGATCCAATACTGGAGCCAACGATGGATACCGAAACCATTCATGAAGCGGTCACGCTCGCCGAGCGCGCGTACCGCATCCGCAGAAACGCCGTGCTGATGGGCGAAGTCCAGGGGCAGGGTTATGTCGGCCAGGCGCTCGACATCGCCGACGTGCTGGCCGTCGCGTATTTCGGCGCGATGCGCTATCGCCCCGACGATCCCGAGTGGGAAGGGCGCGACCGCTTCCTGCTGTCGAACGGCCACTATGCGATCGCGCTGTACGCGGCGCTGTTCGAAGCCGGCATCCTGCCGGCCGAGGAGCTCGAAACCTACGGCAGCGACGACAGCCGTTTGCCGATGTCGGGGATGGCGAGCTACACGCCCGGCATGGAGATGTCCGGCGGTTCGCTCGGCCAGGGCCTGACGATCGCGGTCGGCCGTTGTCTCGGGCTCAAGCGCAACGGCTCGGACGCGTTCGTCTATACGCTCTTTTCGGATGGCGAGCTCGACGAAGGCGCGATCTGGGAAGGGCTGATGTCGGCCGCGCACTGGAAGCTCGACAACCTGATCGCGATCGTCGACGTGAACAACCAGCAGGCCGATGGCCCGTCGACGCAAGTCATGGCGTTCGAGCCTCTGGTCGACAAGCTCGAAGCATTCGGCTGGTATACGCAGCGAGTCGACGGCAACGATATCGACGCGGTAAAGCGCGCGTTCGACAACGCGCGCCGACATGACAGGCCGCAGCCGCGGATCATCGTCTGCGACACGAAGATGGGGTGCGGCGTGCCGTTCCTCGAAGCACGCGAGAAGAGCCATTTCATCCGCGTCGATGCGCACGAGTGGAAGCTCGCGCTCGACGCACTCGAAGCAGGGAGACACGCATGAGCACCGTCGACAACAAGCCGCGCCTGAAGACTTCCGCGATGATCGCGTCCATCGCGGCCGAGGGGCAGGCGACCCGCGCCGCGCCGTTCGGCCATGCGCTCGCGAAGCTCGCGCGCACGAACGGCAACGTGATCGGCATGACGGCCGATCTTGGCAAGTACACCGACCTGCACATTTTCGCGAAGGAATTTCCCGAGCGTTACTACCAGATGGGCATGGCCGAGCAACTGCTGATGGGCGCCGCCGCCGGCTTCGCGCACGAAGGCGCGCAGCCGTTCGTCACGACCTATGCGGTATTCGCGACGCGCCGCGCGTACGACTTCATCCATCAGGCGATCGCCGAGGACAATCTCGACGTGAAGCTGGTGTGTGCATTGCCGGGCCTCACGACCGGTTACGGGCCGAGCCATCAGGCGGCCGAGGATCTGGCGCTGATGCGCGCGATGCCGAACATGACCGTGATCGATCCGTGCGACGCGCTGGACATCGAGCAGATGGTGCCGGCGATTGCCGCGCACAAGGGACCGGTATACGCGCGCCTGCTGCGCGGCAACGTGCCGGCCGTGCTCGACGAATACGATTACCGTTTCGAACTCGGCAAGGCGAAGCTGCTGCGCGACGGCAACGACGTACTGCTGATCTCGTCCGGGATCATGACGATGCGTTCGCTCGAGGTCGCGAAGGCGCTTGAAGCCGACCGCATCGATGCAGCCGTGCTGCACGTCCCGACGATCAAGCCGCTCGATACGGCGACCATCGTTCGGGAGGCGTCGCGCAAGGGGCGCATGGTGATCGTCGCCGAGAACCATACGGTGATCGGCGGACTCGGCGAAGCGGTGGCGACTGCCTTGCTTGCGGCTGGCGTCGCGGCGCCGTTCCGGCAGATCGCGCTGCCCGATGCGTACCTCGCTGCCGGCGCGTTGCCGACGCTGCACGACCGTTACGGGATCTCCGCCGGCGCGATGCGGACCAATATCAGGACGTGGCTCGGTTGATCGTTTCAAAGCACCGCGGCCCGCTCGGCGGGGGGAGGCATTCCCTCCGCAAGCCGGGCGGGCCGGCTTCAGGGTAGCGTACCTGCCGCCCGGCCATGCGCGGCCGGGGGCCGACCCGTCGGCAACGCCGCCGGCACGGCGCCCGGATCGCGCATGCGCGTCACTCGAACGTGATGAACTGGGCAGACGACCACACCTTGCTGTCGTTGCGCTGCCGCCCGAAGAAATAGACGGGGCGGAATCCGAACGACGCATTTTCCGCCGCGACTTCGATGCTGCCCGCGAGATCGACGGGCAGCAGTTGGTCCGTCAACCGTTCGACCGCGACGAATAACTCGGTGCCGCCGAGCGCATGCGTGGCCGTTCCTTGCGCGAGCAGGTCCGCGCCGCTGATCTCGAAGCGGAACGCGGGCGCGTGCACGAACGGATTGCGCTGCAGCGGATCGCCGACCTTCGCGAAGCTGTCGATCGTGCCTTCGACCACGATCGTCGCGTCGGCAAGATTGCCGATGTCGAGCTCGATGCTGTCCGCATCACCATAGGTGTCGCTGCGGAACTCGACGTCGGTCGCGCCGGTACGCCATGCCGACTCCTCGACATGCTCGAAGCCGTTCGAGCCGAAGCGGTGGATCGTGCCGTTGACGACGCGGATCCGGCCGCGCCACGCGGCCCAGCGATAGCGGTCCCGGATGCGGGCGCCGCCCCAGCGCACGCGGATCAGGCGATCCGCGTAGCCGAGTTCCGCATGCAGGTTGCGTTCCCACACCCGTCCTTCGTGATCGTACGCGGCCACGTATTCCCATCCGGACTGGCCGAGCAGCCGGTAGTCGAGCCGCGCCGGCCCGCGATGCGCGAACGCATCGCCTTGCCAGTGATCGCCGCAACGCACGAGCAGCGCACTGTGCTCGCCGGTGGTCGCCCATGTGCGGCGCGCGCGCAGCGCCTCGCCGACGTGCTTGCGATCGAGCACGTCGGCGAGCACACCCGTCAGCCCGCCGTGCACACCGAACACCTGCACGCCGGGCGCGCCGCCACCCGGCCGGCCGCGATGTTCGTCGCCGCTGGCCGCGACGCCGAGCCGGTAGCCGCGTGCGATCACGTCCTGGTACAGCCAGCCGAAGTGCCCCCACGACGACGCGATCTCGACCAGCCGTTCGAGCTCGGGATGGTGCCAGTCGGGAATGTAGCGGCGGCCGCCCACGTGCGGCATCACCAGATGCTGCGCGGCAGCGTCGGCATACGCATCCCACAGTTCCTCGACGGGCCAGCGGCCGAGCTCGACCGCATGACCTTTCATGTCCTCGTTCCAGACCAGCGTACGGTTGTGTTCGCCGCGCGCGTTGTACGGAAAATCCGGCCGCGCATCGCCGAGGAACACCACGTTATGGTCGCCGCCCGCGGTCGAGCTGCCGCACCATTCCTGCACCGGATACACGACGAAGCGGCCCGGCTCGTTGAAGCGTTCGACCGCGTCGACGCCGAGCTGCCAGTTCTCGTCGGTGATCTGGAAATCGTTCGCGGTATAGCCGAGCACGTCGATGCCGCCGATGTCGCGTGCGTAGCGTGCGTTGTACTCGGGGCTGTTGGTGCCGACCGTGTCGTGCGCATGCACATGGAGATCCGCATACAGTGCGCGCGATACCGGCAACGACGCGTCGAGCGTCAGCCACGCTTCGGCCGCACGCACGTCCGGCCGCGCGGGCACGTCGGCCACGATGCGCAGCGTGCCGGCGTCGACCGGCAGGTCGTCGACCGCGCAACTCGCGAATCCCGCCTCGGGCAGCGCATGTTCGCGCCGGTAGACGGCTTCGCCTTGCGCGTCATATGCAACGACGCGCGCGGTGCCGCCGACGTCGCGGCACGCATTGCCCCAGCGATCCTGCAGCGACAGCCGGAATGGCGCGCGGGTGCCCGGCCGCACGAAGCGCGGGCCGTTCAGCAGTACGTCGGACGGCGCGCCGGCGCGGATGTCGATCGAGACGTCGCCGGGCACCGCGACGAAACGCGACGTGCCCAACGGATCGACGTAGAGCCGGAACCGGAAGTTGTCCTCGGCGAAGGTCTGCACGCGCGTGCCGGGGCCGCGACGGCGATCGCCGAGACGGATCACGATCCGGTCGCCGGCGTTCACGTAGCCGTCGACGACGTCGACGATCACCGCCTTCTGGAACGGCCGCTCGTGCCCCTTCTGGTCGAAGCGCACGTTCAGCGCCTGCACGGTGGCCGGGCTCTGCCCCGGCACGAGCGGCGCCGCATGGTATTCGGCGCTGATGTAGTTCGCCGCGGCCGGGTCGCTCGTCTGGAACAGCGCCCAGTCGGAATAGAACTTGAAGGTGGCCTTCAGCCAGCCGCCGTCGGCGATGCCGGACGAGCCGACCTCGTAGTCGAGCACGATCTCGCTCCACTCGCCGGCTTCGAGGCGCGTGACGTTGCAATGCACGCGCCCGGCGAACGGCAGGCGCTTGTGGCGTTCGTACAGGCCCGCGGGTGCGACGTGCGGGCCCAGGCGGTCGCGCAGCGCGGCGGCGCGGGCTGCGACGGAATCGGGGACGTCCGTGGATTCGTTCATGAGGGATGCAAAATGATGTCGTTGGAAAGCGGCGCGCTTCAATGCGCGAACGGCCAGGGCGCGCTCGCGTCCCAGACGGGGATGCCCATGTACGCGTACCACGGCGCGATCACGCAGAGGCCATAGACGATCGCGATCAGCACCGATACCGCGCCGACCTTCGCGTAGTCGGCCGTCGAGAACGCGCCGCTGCTGTACGCGATGACGCCGGCGGTGATCTGCGTGGGCAGCAGATAGGCGAAGCTGTCGGTATCGCTGACGAGCATCGTGAACGCGACCGGATGCAGCCCGAGGCGCGGCGCCAGCGCGAGCGCGATCGGCGCGATCATCGTGACGGCCGCGACGTTGGACAGCATGCCGATGCGGATCACGTGCGTGCCGAGCATCACGATCGCGATCGCGAGCCACCAGCCGTGCCCGCGCGCGGCGACGTAGATGTGATCGGCGGCCCAGTTCGCGAGCCCGGACGCACTGATCGCCGACGACAGCGACAGCGCACCGGCCAGCAGGAACAGCGTGCCCCAGATCGTCCGCTGCTCGACCTCGGCCCAGCCGAAGCGCAGCACGCCGGGTGCGAACAACAGCGCCAGCGCGATCAGCGCGACGATTTCCGACGGCAGGTGATGGAGCGGCTCGGTCGCCCACAGCACGGCGACGGCCGCGAACAGCGCGAGCACGGCCCAGTCGTTGCGGGCGGCGGGCGGTTGCGTACGGCGCATCGCCGCGATCGCGCCGGGGCCGCCGGGAAGCGCGACGGCGCGCGAGCGGAAATGGAACTGCACCCAGCCCTGCGTGATCGCGAACATCCCGAGATACGGCCACTGCAGCTTCAGCCACGTCAGGTAGGAGATCCGGATGCCGAGCTGCTTCTCGAGCAGGCCGGACACGACCATGTTCGGCAGATGCGCGGTGAGGATGCACATGCCGCTGATCATCGCGCCGTACACGAGCGTCTGGATCACGATCGCCTTGCGCGCGGCGCGTTCGCGCGGCGATTCGCCGAACAGCCGGACGATGCCGTTGGTGACCGGCAGCAGCGTGGCGGCACGCGCGTTCGCGGCCGGCACGACGAGCGCCATCACGCAGTTCACGGCGAACATCGCCCAGATCACGCCGTTGGCCGTGCGCACCTTCAGGCGATCGAGCAGCAGCAGGGCGATGCGCCGGTCGAGCCCGCTCGCCTGCATGATCGCGGAGAACAGGAACGCGGCGAGGCACAGGAACACGACGGGCGCGGCGAAGCCGCTGGCCGCCTTCGGAAACGACGGGCTCGCATGCGACAGCACGAGCAGCATCGGCAGCAGGATGCCGCTCACGCCGACGGGAATCGCCTCGGTGATCCAGACGATCGCGACCCACGCGACGACCGCGAGCGTCGCCCGGCCCTCGGCGGAAAGATGCGCGGGCGCGGGCAACCACCAGGCGATCGCGAAGAATGCCAGCCACGCGGCGGCAAAACCGATCGCGGCACGCCGCTGCGCGCCGCGCGATCGTCCCGCCGCGTGCGGATCGGTGCGTGGCGCCGTGGCCGCTTCGGCCCGTGTCGGCCGGCTGCCCTGCACGCCATCGAGCGGCGGCGTGCCGATTGCGTTTTCAGTCACTGGTATGCTCCCCGGGGCATCGGGACCCCGAATCGCGGCCCCGACCGTCTGTCGAGATGTAATAATACGTATTAATACAAGTTGAGCATTCCAATTGCTTTTCATATCGATATCGGGAAACGCGCATAGCGCGAACCCAGCACGACGAGGAAGGATCGATGACGCTGGTGCGTGACGACACGACATCGCTTTACGAGCAGCTTGCGACGACGCTGCGCGACGAGATCGAGCGCGGTGTGTACGAGCCGACCGGCAAGCTGCCGTCCGAGGCGCAGTTGAGCGAGCGTTTTCAGGTGAGCCGCGTGACCGTCAGGCTCGCACTCGATCGGCTGAGCGATGCGCGCATCGTCGAGCGCAAGCAGGGCAAAGGGACGTTCGCCGCCAAGCAGCGGCTGCGGCATCGACTCGATGTGCTGCGCGGGCTGCACGATTCGATCGCCGCGCAGGGCGCGCGGGCGCGCATGGAATTGCTGCGCATGGAAGCGTGTGACGTGCCGCCGGGCTTGCGGCACGCATTTGCCGCCGACGTCACGCGCTGCATCTATCTCGAACGCCTGCACTGGGTCGACGACGAACCCGTCGCGCTCGCGCAGACCTGCCTGCTGCCCGACGCCGGCGCCGTCACGTTCGAGCAGGTCGAGCGCATGTCGACCTACGAGGTGCTGGAGAGCCTGCTCGGCTGGCGCATTACGGATGCCGACATGTCGGTGACGGCCATGGCCGCGCCGGACGATATCGCGGCCCGGCTCAACGCCGACAAACACGCGCCGCTGCTCGTGCTGCGGCGCACGTCGCGCCTCGCGGACGGCCGCACGTGCGAATCCACGGTGTTTCACATTCGGCCCGAGCGCTTCGATCTGGTGGTCCGAAGCGGTGTCGAGGCACGGTTCGTCGGTTGACGCGTGCCGTCGGTCACGGCTTGCGACGCCGCTCCGGCGCGCAGTCGACCGAACCGGACAAGGTGCCCATACGGCTTTTATAAATTACCTTTCGATCTAGATTTCAAATTTTTTATTCTTTCTGGGAATTTCACGGCTCTGTCATATTTCTGTGCACCGAATTCATCGGACCAGAAAAATGTCGAAGACCACCATCATCGCGACGCTCGGAACGCTGTGGAATCCCGCTGAAAGGCTTCTTGCATCGCGTCGTTCGGGCATGACCGTCGCGCGCCACCTGTTGTTCACGCGAGCCCGCGCGCCGCTGAATGGACGCGCAATGACCGCGTTCGTCGGCGTCCGTGGCGCGCGCGCGCATGCGAAGACGCCGGTCTTCGCGTGACGGGAGCGCAGCCGATGCAGAACGTCCTGGGCGCGCTGGCGCCGATCTTCGTGCTGATCCTGGCGGGATTCGTGCTGCGGCAGCGTCGCCTGCTGCCGGACGAATTCTGGCTGCCGTGCGAAACGCTGAACTACTACTACATGTTTCCCGCGCTGATGTTCAGCCAGGTCGCGAAAGCCAATCTGACGCAGTTTCCGGTGCGGCCGATCGCGACCGCGATCCTCGGTGCGGTGGGCGCGAGCGCGATGCTGCTGTATGCGTGGCGAGCGTGGAGCCGGCAGCCGGGGGCCGTGTTCTCGTCGGTGATCCAGGGGGCATTACGGCCGAATACGTATGTGGGTGTTGCCGCGGCCGCGGCGTTGTACGGGAGCGTCGGACTGACGCTCACGTCGATCAGCATCGCGGTCGCGATACCGCTGCTGAACGTCGCGTCGATCATTGTCCTGATGCGCCACGGTCGTGGCGGCGCGCCGTCGGCATGGCAGATCGGCGGCGCGCTGCTGAGGAATCCGGTCATCATGTCGGTCGTCCTCGGCGCCGCGTTCAATCTCGGCGGGCTGGGTCTGCCGGCGGTGATATCGAGCGTGCTGTCGATTCTCGGCGCCGCGTCGCTGCCGCTCGGGTTGCTCGCGGTGGGAGCGGGCCTCGACGTGAAGGCCGCGAAGGCGGCGCGTGGCCCCGTGTTCCAGTCGTCGGTGATCAAGTTGCTGCTCGTGCCGCTGCTGACTTTCTGGATCGGTTTCAGCCTGGGCATCCGCGGCCCGGCACTCACGACGATCGTGCTGTTCAATTCACTGCCGTGCACGCCGTCTGCGTACATCATGGCGAAGCTGCTCGGCGGCGATCACCGGTTGTCCGCCGGCATCATTACGGTACAGACGGCGCTAGCAGCCGTCACGATGCCGTTGGTGCTGCTCGTGTTTCACGGTTGAGCCGGATTCGCGCGCGGTGGCGGGGTGAAATGCGGAAGGCCGGTCAGCTCAACCTGACCGGCCTTCCGCATTTCCGGTGAGCCTACTTGCTGCGGCCCGGTCGCGCGGGCCGCTCGAACGGCACTTCAGTGCAGCGTAGCTGGAGCGCCTCCGAATCGGCGGGCGTTGCGCGTCGGCAGGCCGCACGCGCGAATCGGCCTTGCTCCGTGTTCGGCCTCGCCGCGCGAAGCGGCGAGAAGGCGGGGTTCGTCGGCAGAAGGGACGCGGGGTAGCCGGCCGGCGATGTCCAGACGCATCGGACAGCATGCTGCGCGACCCGCACGGGATTCGTTATCTGCGCGCGGCAGCGAAGCATCACAGCAATCGGTATTTTGCGCGCGCCCGAGGTTGACTAAGATCAAACCCTCAGGCGGACGCCAGTATCGTCAACCGGTCCGCCCGTGCCCGGATCATGAACAACCCTACAGATTCTCCACCGCTCATCTCGCTGCCGGAAAGCGAGCATCGCCCTCTCTCGGTGCGCGCGAAGGCGCTCGTGTTCGCGGATCCCGCCTCGCGCGCGGTCCTGCGCTTCGTCGAGCAGATCGGACCCAGCGCCGCGCCGGCGCTGATCCTCGGCGAGACGGGCACCGGCAAGGAGTTGGTCGCGCGCCATATCCACCATGTCAGCGGCCGCACCGGCGCATTCATCGCGGTCAACTGCGGCGCGATCAGCCAGCAGCTCGCGGAGAGCGAACTGTTCGGCCACGAGGCCGGCGCGTTCACGGGGGCGCAGGGGCGCCGCGTCGGCTATTTCGAGGAAGCGAACGGCGGCACGATCTTTCTCGACGAAATCGGCGATCTCGCGCCGCCGCTGCAGGCGAAGCTGCTGCGCGTGCTGCAGGAGGGCGAGGTGACGCGCGTGGGCGCGACCCGTGCGCGGCCGGTCGACGTCCGCGTCGTCGCGGCGACCAACGTCGACCTCGAGCAGGCCGTGCTGGCCGGCAATTTCCGGATGGACCTGTTCTACCGGATCAATCTCGCCCGGGTGCGGCTGCCGCCGTTGCGCGAGCGGCCGCAGGACATCCTGCCGCTCGCCGAGCATTTCCGCGGGCGCTATTGCGCGCAGCTGAAGCGGCCGCAGCCGATGCTGTCCGAGGCCACGGTGCAGGCGCTGCACGCGTATCCGTGGCCCGGCAATATCCGCGAGCTGGAAAACGTCATGCATCTGGCGTTGCTCGTGTCGAACGGCAACCTGATCCGCCCGGAGCACCTGAAGTTCTCCGAGGCACTCGCAGGCTATGCGCAAGCCGACGCCGGCGCGGCGACGTTGCCGCAGGACGACATCCGCGCGGGCGTGCGCCGCCTGTTCCGCGCGCCCGGCGAAAGCCTGCTGCGCGACATCGAGGAACTGGTCGTCGGCGAGGCGTTCGAGCATTGCCGGTTCAGCCAGGTGCGCACGGCAGCGCTGCTCGGTGTCACGCGCAACACGATGCGCACGCTGCTCGCGCGCCACGGGCTGCTCAGCGAGCCGCGCCCGGAATCCGCATTCGACGACTGACGCGTCGCGGCGGTCGGGCGGTGTCGCCGGCTCGCCGTCCGGCGCGTCAAGAGAGGCTGGCGCGTGCCAGCCGCGTGCGCACGCGCGGCAATACGTGCTCGCCCACGCGTGCCGCTTCCTCCAGGTTCGGATAGGACGACAGCAGGAAGGTATCGATGCCGAGTTGCCGGTATTCGTGGACGCGCGCGGCAACCTGGTCGTAGCTGCCGACGATCGCGGTGCCGGCGCCGCCGCGAATCAGGCCGACGCCGGCCCACAGGTTCGGAGATACCTCCAGCTCGCGCAGCGAGCGCAGCGCGCCGCGGCTCAGCGCGGTCTGGCGTTGCTGGCCGACCGATTCGTAGGCGGCGAGCTTGCGCTGCGCGTCGACATAGGTCTGGTCGGAAATCTCGCTCAGCAACTCGTCGGCGCGCGCCCATGCGGCGCGTTCGGTCGGGCGCGCGATCACGTGCACGCGCAGCCCGAAGCGCAGCCGGCGGCCGTGCATCGCGGCCAGTGCACGCAGCCGCGCGATGCGTTCGCGCACGGCGTCGGGCGGCTCGCCCCACAGCAGGTACGTATCGGCCTGGCTCGCGGCCACCTGTTCGGCAAGCGTCGACGCCCCGCCGAGGTAGAGCGCCGGCGGGGTCGCGAGCGGCACGCCTGCATGCGCGGGGTTCAGCATGTAGTAACGCCCGGCGACGGAGTGGCCGGCGCCCTGCCACAGACGCCGCAGGATCCGCAGGCATTCGGACGTGCGCTGGTAGCGCGCGTCGTGATCGAGAAAGTCGCCGAGCGCACGCTGGTCGTAAGCGCTCGAGCCGTTGACCGCGAACAGGCGCAGGCGGGCGCCGCTCATGCGCTGCAGGGTGGCCGCCTTGCGCGCGATCTGTTCGGGCTGCTCGAGGCCCGGGCGGAATGTCACGATCAACGCGATGCGGTGCGTTGCACGCGCGAGCTGCGCACTGACGAGCCACGGATCCTCGAAGCCCGCGGCCATCGGCAACAGCAGGCTGTCGAAGCCGGCGGCCTCCGCCGCGCAGGCGACGCCGCGCAGGTATTCGGGCGTGGCCGGCCGATAGTCCTGCATGTAGTTCGGCGGGCGCGGCAGGCCGCTGTTGGCGAGATGCGGACCGTCGCCGTTGGTCGGCAGGAACCACGCGAAATCGACGCTCATGCGTCGCCTCGCCGGCGGCTTGCCCGACGCGCGACGCGCGCGCGTCGCACGTCGTCGAACCCGACCGTGCGCCGGAGCAGCGCATCGGCCGGCGGTGGCGCGAGGCCGCGCGCGCGATACGCGCGTTCGACGGCCGCCGCCACCGGCGGCGCGCTGGCGGGTACGAGCAGCCCGTCGCACCACGACGCGGCGAACGCGATTTCGCGCCGCTCGGCGACCGACCAGTAGACGGCAGGCCGCTGCGCCGCGAGATCGGGCAAACGGGCATGCTCGACGCGATAGTAGACCCCGCGATACTGCAGCGGCGAATCGGTTGCCCACAGTGCGCGCAGGAGCGACAGGAATTCGGCGCTGCGCGCGAGCCGCTGGTCGCGGTTCAGATGCATGGCCCGGTCGGTCGCGTCGACGTCCTGCGCGTCGGCTTCGCATGCGAGCAGCGCGCGGCCGCGGCTCAGCGACTGCAGGCTTTGCGCGAGATGGGCAGCGGCGACGGGCAGCATCGCACCGGCCTGCAGCGTGACCATCACGCGCAGCGCCGGCAGCGCATCGACGAGCGCCGCGGCCGCCATCCACGGGTCGGGTCCGCCGGCCCGCGCGGGCAGCAGCACGGCGTCGCAGCCGGCCGCGACGCCGGCCTCGGCAAGCGCGATCCAGTCGGCGGCCGGGTCGGCGCGTGTGTCGTCGCAGCCGATGTCGAGCCGCAGCAGCAGACGCGGCGCGCTCATGCGGGTGCGTGCGCCGGCCGCCAGCCGAGCGCCGGCGCAATCGTTTCCGCGAGCGCGCGCAGCCGCGCCAGCGCGTCGTCGAGCGACGAGCTTTCCGATTGCACGACCGGCAGGAAATAGTCGGCGAACGGGAACAGCGCCGGGTCGCCGCGCAGGCTTTCGATCACGTCGTCCGGATGCCCGTAGTGGACGTTCAGCAGCCGCACGATCTGCTCGGGATCGGTCACGTCGGGATGGCCGCTCGCGGCGAGCCACGGAATATGGCGCACGACGTCGGGCGCCAGCGCGGCGAGCGCGGTGCGCCGGTCGCGTGCGGGAAACACCGCGCGCACCACGCCGATGCGCGGTGCCGGCGCGCCGGCGTGTGCGTGTTCGCGCCAGGCGTCGAGATACGCGTGCGCGAGCGGCAGCTGGACGGTGCGCGGATCGTGCACGGCGGTGCCGAGCAGCAGGCCGTTGCCGTGCCGTGCGGCGAACCGCGCGCCGTCGGGCGACGCGTGCGAATGCCACAGGCGCGCGCGCACGCCGGGCGCCGCGGGCTGCAGCACGAGCGGCGGCGCGTCGGCGGCGGCCGGGTGCGCGAGCGGGCGGCCCGCGAGCGCATCCTGCAGACGTTCGAGCGCGGTCGCGAAGCGCGCCTGCCGCGTGTCGACGTCGAGCCCGAACGCGGCGAACGCGTCGAGATTCGCGCCGCCGCTGCCCAGACCGAGTTGCAGCCGGCCGCCCGCCAGCGCGTCGAGCACCGCCGCGTCTTCGGCGAGCCGCAGCGGATCCTCGAGCGACAGCGTGACGATTCCCGTGCCGAGTTCGATGCGGCGCGTGCGTTGCGCGACGGCGGCCAGCAGCACGAGCGGCGACGGCAGCCGGCCGTATTCCGCGCGGAAATGATGCTGCGCGACGAATCCGCCGTCGAAGCCGAGCTGTTCGGCCGCGACGAACAGCGTTTCGAGATCCGCGTAGACGCGGCGCGCGTCGCCGCTGCCGTGGACGTGCGTGAGGAAACCGAGCTTGAACGGCCGGCGCTCGGCCGGTGCGGGTCTGGACGATCGAGTCATGTCGGGATCGGATCGGAAGTGAGCGAAGCGGCTTCGGGGCCTGCCGAGGCCGGCCTCCAGCCGAGCGCCGGCGCGATCGCGCCGGCGACGGTCTCGAGCCGGTGCAGCGCGTCGCGCTGCGAGGTGCCGGCCGTCTGCACCTGCACGACCAGCTCGGTTGCGCCGGCCAGCGCGGGATCGATCTGAAGCGCGGCCGCGATGTCGGCAGGCGCACCGCGTAGTACACCGAAGCGATCGAGCAGCGCGGGGAGGTCGGCGGGCCCGGGCGCCGGTGCGCCGCCGGCCGCGGCGAGCCGCGCGGCGTACCGCAGGATGTCGGGGCCGATCGTCGCTTCGACGGCGGCCGCATCCGCGCCCGGCACGACCGCCCGCACGAGTGCGACACGGGGCGCGCCCGGATGGGACCACGCGCGGCGATAGCGCGCCACGAGCACTGCTTCGCCGTCCTGTTCCGGACGCGTGCGCGCGACGATCAGCCCGTGACCGTTGCGCGCGACCGCTTCGGCATCGCCGGTCGCTTGCCAGACACGCGCGGCCAACGTGGGCGCGGGCGGTTGCAGCGTCGCCCCGGCCGGGGTGAGCGGCGCGCCATCCAGCGCCCGGCGCAACGCCGCGAGCGCGTCGGCCTGCAGCGCCGCGCGCGCACCGAAATCGCGGCCGAACGCGGCGAACACGTCCGCCTCGAAGCCGGCGCCGACACCGAGCTGAAGGCGGCCGTCGGCCAACGCGTCGAGCACGGCCGCATCTTCCGCGACGCGCAGCGCCGCTTCGAGCGGCAGCACGATCACGCCGGTGCCGAGCGCGATGCGCCGCGTGCGGCGCGCGGCGGCCGCCAGCAGCACGAGCGGCGACGGCAGCCGGCCCGTTTCGCTGCCGAAATGGTGCTGGGCCACCCACGCGCTGTCGAAGCCGAGCGCTTCCGCCGCTTCGATCAGCGCGAGCGTGTCGTGCAGCACGCGCGGCGACGAATCGGGCGCGTAGACGCGCGTCAGCACGCCGAGTCGGAACGGGCGCGTCATGCGGCACCACCGCGGACCGGTTCGACCGTATCGCCGCGCAGCGACGACGGGCGCCGAAAGAAGGGCGGGCGCGGCAGGCCGAGCTGATCGCGCAGCGTCGGGCCTTCGTACTCGGTGCGGAACAGCCGGCGCCGCTGCAGTTCGGGCACGACGAGATCGACGAAATCGTCGAGGCCGCCGGGCACCCACGCGAACGCGACGTTGAACCCGTCGGCGCCGTACGACAGGAACCATTCCTCGAAGCGATCGGCGATGGTCTTCGGCGTGCCGGTGACGACACCGGCGCTGGCAAAGCGCTCGTAGAGCTGGCGGATCGTCAGGTTCTCGCGGCGCGCGAGATCGACGATCAACTGCTGCCGGCTCTTGCTGCGATTGCTCGGCGGCAGCTCGGGCAACGGTCCGTCGAGCGGATAACCGGACAGGTCGAAATCGCCCGCGTTGTCGGCGAGCAGCCGCAGCCCGAGCACCGGATCGATCAGGTCCTGCAACGCGCGCAGCTTGTCGCGTGCTTCGGCCTCGGTCGCGCCGACGATCGGCATCACGCCGGGCAGGATCTTCAGGTGCTCCGGCCGGCGGCCGTGACGCGCGAGGCGGCCCTTGACGTCCGCATAGAAAGCCTGGGCGTCGTCGAGCCGGTGCTGCGCGGTGAAGATCACTTCCGCGCAGCGTGCCGCGAGTTCGCGGCCCGCCTCCGACGAACCGGCCTGCACGAGCACCGGATGGCCCTGCGGCGCGCGCGCGACGTTCAGCGGGCCGCGCACGCTGAAGTTCGGCCCGTGATGATCCAGCACATGCAGCTTGCGGTGATCGAAATGCAGGCCGGCGGCCTTGTCCTCGATGAACGCGTCGTCTTCCCAGCTGTCCCACAGCCCCGCCACGACGCGCTGGAATTCGTCGGCGCGCGCGTAGCGATCGGCGTGCGCGAGGTGCGGCGTCGCGCCGAAGTTCGCCGCTTCGTCGGGCACGACCGACGTGACGAGATTCCACCCCGCGCGCCCGCCGCTCAGGTGGTCGAGCGACGCGAACTTGCGGGCGATGTGGTACGGCGCGTTGTAGGTCGTCGTCGCGGTCGCGATCAGGCCGATACGTTGCGTGACGGCCGCCAGCGCGGCGAGCAGCGTGAGCGGCTCGAAGGTGTCGGCGCGCGCGCTGCGGCGCAGGGAATCGATGTGGCTGCCCTGCGTCGCGACCACGTCCGCGACGAACAGCGCATCGAGCTTGCCGCGCTCGGCCGTCTGCGCCATCCGGCGGAAATGCGCGAAGTCGCGGTTGCCGTTCGGCTGCGCGAGCGGATGGCGCCAGCCGACCACATGGCTGCCGCCGCCGTTCAGCATCGCGTTGAGTTTCAGGGTGTCGGTGCGGCGCGTCATCCGGATGGACTCCTCAATACGTGTAGGTCACGCGTACGCCGACGGTGCGCGGCGGCCCCGCGGCGGCGACGTTCGTGCCGGGCAGGAAGAAGTTCTTCGTCAGGTCGTACTGGCGGTTGAACAGGTTGCGCGCCCACAGCGCGACGTCCCAGTGCCGGTCGGGCGAGGTGACGGTCAGGCTCGCGTTGACGAGCCAGTAACTGTCGACCGTGTAGTTCGGGCCGAGCAGCAGCAATTGCGAATAGGCGTCGCGGTAGCTGTAATTCGTCTCCGCGCGCAGCCGGTAGCCGCCCGCGAGCCAGCTGTACGCGACCTGTCCGCCGTAGCTCAGGCGCGGGAAGCTGAGCGCGCTGCCGTTGTAGTCGGTGAACACGTTGTGGCCGCTCGCCGCCGACGCCTGCGTGTTGTACGTGACGAACGGCGACGTGTACTTGCCGCTCTTGTAGCCGACGTACTGCGAGATTTCCAGCCCGCGCACCGGCTGCCATTTCAGGTCGGTCTCGAAGCCGTCGATGCGCGATTTCGGCGCGTTGACGAACGTGCCGATCAGCGATTGCGAGTTCGGGTCGAAGGTGGCCGACAGCACCTGCTGGTCGCGATAGTCGTAATGGAACGCCGACGCGTTCCAGCGCAGCGAGCGCGTGAGGTCGCTCTTGAAGCCCACCTCGTACGCGGTCAGCGATTCGGGCTTGAACGGCGCGAGCGCGTTCGAATTGCCGGTGTTGTGCGCGGTGAAGCCGCCCGACTTGTAGCCGCGGCTGACGGTCGCGTAAAGCATCGTCGCCGGTGCGAGGTCGAATTCGAGGCCGACCTTGCCCGACGTGCCGTTCGACGTCAGCGACTGGTTCGCGTCGCCGCCCCGGAAGCCCGCGAACGGCACGAACGACGGCGTCAGCATGCCCGACGCGAAGCCGCGCAGTTCGCGCTTCTCGTGTTCCTGCCGCAAGCCGACGATGCCGCGCAGGCGTTTCGTGATGTCGTAGGTCGCCTGGCCGTAGACGCCGAGCGTGTCGACCGACTGCCGGTAGCGCGTGAGCGCGATGAAGCCGAGCCGGTCGCTGAAGTCGGAATAGAACTTCTCGTCGAGATCGTCGTGCGAGTAGAACAGGCCGGAGACCCAGCGCAGCCGCGTGTCGCCGCGCGACGACGCGCGCAGTTCCTGCGTGACTTCGTTGACGGTGTCGTCGAAGTATTCGTCGGAATCGTGGTATCGCGTCGCGTCCCAGTCCGAATACTCGCGACGGTGCAGGTAGTTGTACGCGGTGATGCTCTTCAGCTCGACCGGGCCGAGGTTCCACGTCGCGGTCAGGTCGACGCCGCCGTTCACGTTGTCGCGCCCCGGCTTCGCGTCGGTCGACAGGCCCGTCACGCGCGAAAACGCGGGGCTCACGCCCCAGCCCGTCTTCGTGTGGTCGGCGTCGGCCGGGATCACTTCGCCGGTCTTGGTCGACGTGTAAGGCGAGAACAGGTAGAGCCCCGTGTTGTCGGACTTGTCGAATCCGCCGTGCGCGCCGAAGTGCAGCTTGAAATCGCGCGCGACGTCCCAGTCGAGCTGCGCGCGCGCGGCGGCGCTGTCGTGGTTGCCGAGCGTCTGGTTGGTCGCGCGGTTGTTCTGCCATGCGCCGAAGTCCTGTGTCGTGAACGCGAAACGGCCGCGCACGCGGTCGCTCAGCGGCCCGGACACGTAGCCTTCGGTCGTCAGCAGGTTGTGCGTGCCGTATTCGACGCTCGCGCCGGCTTCGAAATCGCGGGTCGGCTGGTTCGTAATGAAGTTCACCGTGCCGCCGGTCGTATTGCGGCCGTACAGCGTGCCCTGCGGGCCGCGCAGCACCTCGACGCGCGCGATGTCGAACAGTTGCCCCTGGGTCTGGATCGGCAGCGCGTACGCGACGTCGTCGACGTTGATGCCGACCGTCGACGCGTTGTTCGACGTGTAGTCGTTGAAGCCGACGCCGCGAATCCGGAACTGCGGCTGGCCGCCGCCGAACGCGGGCTCGACTTCGACGCTCGCGGTCGCATGCTGCAGGTCGTTGACGGTCTCGACGTTCAGCGTCTTGAGGTCGCTGCCCGAGATGACCGACATCGACGTGCCGACGCGCTGCGCCGATTGCCGCCGCCGCTGGGCCGTGACGATCACGTCCTTCAGCTGGGCCTCCGCGACCGGCGCGCTGCCGCTCGCGTGCGTCGCGCCGGATGCAGCCGGTGCAGCCGATGCCGCCGGTGCAAGCGGGGCCGCCGCGGCCGCCGAAGCGGCGATCGGCGCCGCGGTGGCCGCCGGCTGCTGCTGCGCATGCAGCGCCGGCGCGGCGGCCAGCAGCGCCGACGCGCCGAGGGAGGCGCTCAACATCGTGTATTTCATCCGTCTATCCCCAAATCGAAGCGTTGTTGTGCGTGTGGTCCGGCGCGGTGCCGCGCATCGAGTCGATGGCGCCGCGGCTCGGCAGTGCGTGAGCGGGGCTTTGCAACAGGCGTGCCAATGGGCGCTCGGGCACGCCCCGCAACGGATGGGGGCCGAAAGCAGCGGCCGGACAACGCAGCGCGCGCGCATGCGTTCCAGTCGTTTTGCTGGAATTCCAGCAGCGCCGTCGCGCATCGCGCGGCGTGCTGCATTTGCGGCATCTCGCTGGAAATCCAGCGCGCCGCGGGCGGCGCGATGGCCGCACAGGCCGACGGGACCGCATTGGCATGGTGCTTGCTGTCGACGGAGGCCATGCACCCGTCCACGAGGATCTTCATGAACGCATTCACGTCCGCCGACACGCCGGCCAGCGCGCCGTCCCCGCTGTCCTCCCGTCCACCCGCGAGCCGCATCGTCGACGACGCGCACGCGCTCGAAACCGCGCGCCGGCTCGCCGACGAACTGTCGCGCGACGCGGCGCTGCGCGACCGCGAGCGGCGCCTGCCGTTCGCGGAGCTCGACCTGTTCTCGGGCAGCGGGCTGTGGGGCATCACGGTGCCGCGCGCGTTCGGCGGCGCGGACGTGTCGCTCGCGACGCTCGGCGAGGTCGTGCGAACCATCGCGCAGGCGGACCCGTCGATCGGCCAGCTGCCGAAGAATCACTTCCACGCGCTCGACGTGATCCGGCTGACGGGCGACGACGCGCAGCGCCGCAAGTTCTTCGGCCTCGTGCTCGACGGTGCGCGGATCGGCCATGCGGCGTCCGAGCGCGGGACGAAGAACGCGCTCGAGATCGGCACGCGGCTCTCGCGGCGCGGCGGGCGGCTCGTGCTCGACGGCCAGAAGTTCTATTCGACGGGCGCGCTGTTCGCCGACTGGATCGCGGTGCTCGCGCTCGACGACGACGGCCGCTACGTGCAGGCGCTGGTCGGGCGCGACCGGCCGGGGCTCGAGATCGTCGACGACTGGAGCGGCTTCGGGCAGCGCACGACGGCGAGCGGCACGCTGACGCTGGCGGGCGTGGAGGTCGACGAGCAGGACGTGGTGTCGATCCAGGCCGCGTTCGAGCGGCCGACGCTCGCGGGCCCCGTGTCGCAGTACCTGCACGCGAACATCGACGTCGGCATCGCGCGCGCGGCGCTGGCCGACACGCTCGAGTTCGTGCGCACGCGCAGTCGGCCGTGGGCCGACAGCGGGATCGCGCGCGCGTCGGATGATCCGTACGTGATCCGCGACGTCGCCGACGTGCAGATCCGCCTGCTCGCGACCGAAGCGCTGCTCGACCGTGCGGCCGCGGCGCTCGACGCGTTGCCGGCCGAACTCGACGACGCGCAGGTCGCGCACGCATCGGTGCAGGTTGCAGCCGCGAAAGTGCTGAGCACCGAGCTCGCGATCCTCGCCACCAACAAGCTGTTCGAACTGTCGGGCACGCGCTCGGTGCTGAGCGAATACAACCTCGACCGTCATTGGCGCAATGCGCGCACCCATACGCTGCACGATCCGGTGCGCTGGAAATACCACGCGATCGGCAACTACGTGCTCAACCACGTCAACCCGCCGCGCCACGGTTACCTGTGATGACCGACACGCTCTCGACTCCATCGCCGTGGGTGCCGAAGGATCCGGCGCGGCGCCGCTATGCGCTCGCCGCCGCGTGGGCCGCGGCCGGGCTCGGCGGTGCGGCGCGCGTGTTCGCGGCCGACGCCGCGGCGGCGCCGGTGCGCGGCGGCACGCTGTCGCTGTTCGCGCAGCCGGAGCCGCCGTCGCTCGTCAACGCGCTGACGCCGCACGTCGCGTCGCAATACGTCGGCGGCAAGATCTTCCAGGGGTTGCTCGGCTTCGACCCGCAACTGCGCGCGGTGCCCGTGCTCGCGCGCAGCTGGCGCGCGTCGGCCGACGCGCTGACCTGGACGTTCGATCTGCAGCCGGGCGTGCGCTGGCACGACGGGCAGCCGTTCGGCGCGCAGGACGTGGTGGTCACGCTGAAGGAAATCGCGCCGCAGGCGCTGCCGCGCACGAAGGTGACGTTCGACAAGTACGTCGCGTCGATCGACGCGAGCGGCCCGCTGCAGGTGACGATCCGCCTGAAGAAGCCGTATGCGGGGCTGATCAACCTGCTCGGCAGCGGACTGCTGCCGATCCTGCCGGCCCATCTGTACCAGGGCAAGGACCCGCGCAGCAATCCCGCGAACCAGCATCCGGTCGGCACCGGCCCGTTCGTGTTCCGCGAATGGAAGCGCGGCGCGTACATCCGCGTCGCGCGCAATCCGGATTACTGGAAGAAGGGGCTGCCGTATCTCGACGGGATCGTATTCAACGTCGTGCCCGACGCGGCCGCGCGCTCGATCGCGTTCGAGCGCGGGCAGATCCACGCGCTGCGCGCGGGCGACGTCGACTACGCGGACATCGCGCGGCTCGCGAAGCTGCCGGGCGTCGCGATCACGACGCAGGGCTGGGAGCTGTTCACCGGGATGGCCTTTCTCGAACTGAACCAGCGCAAGCCGCCGTTCGACAACGTGCTCGTGCGTCAGGCCGTGCTGCACGCGCTCGATCGCCAGTTCATCGTCGACCGGATCTTCTTCGGCTACGGGAAGGTCGCGAACGGGCCGTTCGTGTCGTCGTCGCCGTTCTACGATCCGAACGTGCCGCGCTTCGCGTACGACCCGGAGCGGGCGCGCGCGCTGATCCGGCAGTCGGGCGTCGACGTCGGCAAGTTTCCGCTCGTGCTGGTCAACGGCGAGAAGGGCGGCGCGTGGGAGCGCGTGGCCGAATACACGCAGCAGGCGCTCGGCCAGGCCGGCTTCCGGCTGCGCGTGCAGACGACCGATGCGGCCGGCTGGTATGCGCGCGTCGCGAACTGGGATTTCGACCTGAGCTACAACTTCCTGTTCCAGAACGCGGATCCGGATTTCGGCGTCGCGCCGCTGTACCGGATCGACGGCATCTCGAAGGGCTCGCCGTTCGGCAACGTCGCGGGCTACCGCAATCCGCAGGCCGACGCGCTGTGGGACGCGGCCGCGCTGGACACCGATCCGGCCGCGCGCCGCGCGCGCTACGCGCAGCTCCAGACCACGCTCGCGAACGACGCGGCGATCGCGAACATCTTCGAGATGGTCAACCCGACGCTGTACCGGCGCAACGTCCACAACCTGCTGCGCACGGCCACCAGCGTGAACGACAGCCTCGAGGACACGTGGATCGGATGACGCGATGAACACGGCGCTGCGTTTGACGTCGACGGTGCTCCGGGGCCTGGCGGTCGTGCTGGGCGTGCTCGTCGTGAACTTCTTCCTGGTCCGGCTCGCGCCGGGCGACCCCGCGCTGATGCTCGCCGGCGACGCGGGCTCGGGCGATGCCGCGTACGTCGAGCGGCTGCGCGCGCAGCTCGGCTTGAGCCGGCCGCTCGTCGAGCAGTTCGCGCTGTATCTGCGCGATCTTGCGCACGTCGACTTCGGCTTCTCGTACCGCAACCAGCTGCCGGTGCTGCAACTCGTCGCCGAGCGCCTGCCCGCGACGCTGCTGCTGATGGCGGCCGCGTTCGCCGTGTCGGTCGTCGCGGGCGTGACGGCGGGTGCGGTGGCCGCGTACGGCGAGTCGCGCGGCGGCCCATGGGCGCGCCGCATCGCGCGCGCGATCGGCGCGCTCGCGGTGATCGTCTATGCGACGCCGCTGTTCTGGCTGTCGCTGATGAGCGTGATCGCGTTCTCGGTGGTGCTCGGCTGGCTGCCGTCGTTCGGGATGGAAAGCGTCGGCGCCGGCTACACGGGGGGGCGCCACGCGCTCGACGTGGCCGCGCACCTGGTGTTGCCGGCCACGACGCTCGGGCTCGTGTACGGCGCGATCTACGTGCAGCTCACGCGCGCCGCGATGCTCGAGGTGATCGAACGCGAGTTCGTGCGGACCGCGCGCGCGAAGGGCGCGTCCGAGCCGCGCGTGATGATCCGCCACGTGCTGCGCAACGCGCTGTTGCCGGTCGTCACGCTCGGCGGACTGCAGCTCGGGCAGCTCGCGGGGGGCGCGCTCGTGACCGAAATCGTGTTCGCGTGGCCCGGCCTCGGCGGGCTGATGTACGACGCGCTGCTGCAGCGCGACTATCCGGTGCTGCTCGGGCTGCTCGCCGTGGTCGCGGCGCTCGTGGTGCTGTTCAATGCGCTGACCGACCTGCTGTACGGGATCGTCGATCCGCGCATCGGCTGGCGGGACGCGCGATGACGGGCCGCTTCGTGCATCGTTTCGTGCGCGCGCGCGGCGCGGCGGCCGGCACGCTGTTTCTGGCCGTCGTCGCGCTCGTCGCGCTGAGCGCGCCGCTGTGGCTGCCGTCGCCGTGGCGCATGGCCGGCGAGCCGTTGCTGCGGCCGCTGCAGGGCGGCCATCCGCTCGGCACCGACATGCTCGGGCGCGACGTGCTGGTCGCGCTGCTGTGGAGTGCGCGCGTGTCGCTGTTCGTCGGGCTCGCGGCGACCGTCGCGACCTTTGTGCTCGGCGCATCGATCGGCGCGCTCGCGGGCTGGTGCGGCGGCTGGGTCGACCGGGCGCTGATGGCGCTCACGACGCTGTTCCAGACCGTGCCGCAATTCGCGGTCGCGGTCACGATCGCGGCGGTGCTCGGCGCGTCGCTCGAATCGACGATCGTCGCGATCGCCGCCGTGTCGTGGCCGGCGATCGCGCGGCTCGTGCGCGGCGAATTCATCGGGCTCGCGCAACGGGAGTTCGTCCTCGCGGCGCGGCTGGCCGGCGAGTCGCCGGCCGCGCTCGTGCGGCGCCAGATCCTGCCGCACGTCTGGCCGCCGCTCGCGGTGCTGGCCGCGCTGATGGTCGCGACCGCGATCCTCACCGAGTCGGCGCTGTCGTTTCTCGGGCTCGGCGATCCGTCGCAGATGAGCTGGGGCTTCATGATCGGCGCGGCGCGCAACGTGGTGCGCGACGCGTGGTGGCTGAGCATCTGGCCGGGGCTCGCGATCGTCGCGACCGCGCTCGCGATCAACCGGGTCGGCGAAGGGTTGCGCCACGCGTCGGCGCTTGCGGAGCCGGGGCGATGAGCGGCGCGCCGCTGTTGTCGGTCGAGCGGCTCACGCTCGCGTTGCCGGCCCGCGCGGAGCGACGCGACGCGGTGCGCGACGTGTCGCTGACGGTCGCGCCCGGCGAGGTGCTGTGCGTGGTCGGCGCGTCCGGGTCGGGCAAGTCGCTGCTCGCGGCCGCGATCGCCGGCCTGCTGCCGCGCGGCGTGCGGCACGCGGCCGGGCGGATCGCGCTGCGCGGGCGGGACCTCACGCACTGCAGCGACGCGCAATGGCGCGCGGTGCGCGGCCGCGACGTGTCGATGATCTTCCAGGAACCGCTCGCCGCGCTGAATCCGCTGATGACGATCGGCGCGCAGGTCGACGAGGTGCTGCGCGTCCATCGCGTGCTGAGCGGCCGTGGCGACGGTGCGGCGCGCGCGGCACGCGTGACGGCGCTGTTGCGCGACGTCGGCCTGCCGGAGCCCGAGCGGCTGCGGCATGCGTATCCCGACGCGCTGTCCGGCGGCCAGCGTCAGCGCGTGCTGATCGCGATGGCGCTCGCGCTCGAGCCGGCCCTGCTGATCGCGGACGAGCCGACCACCGCGCTCGACGTCACCACGCAGGCGCGCATTCTGGCGCTGATCGAGCAGGCAGCCCGTACGAAACGGACCGGCGTGCTGCTGATCACGCACGACTTCGGCGTGGTCGCGCGCGTCGCCGATCGCGTCGTGGTGTTGCGCGATGGCGAGCAGGTCGAGAGCGGCCGCGCGGCCGACGTGCTGCGCGCGCCGCGCCATCCGTATACGCGCGCGCTGCTCGATGCCGTGCCGCACGGTCGCGTCGCAACGCGTGCCGTCGTCCGCGGCGGCGTGCCGCTGCTGGACGTGCAGGGCCTGCGCAAGCACTACGCGTCGCGCCGCGCGTTGCCGTTCCTGCCGGCGCGCGGCCGGCGCCGCGTCGATGCGCTGGTCGACGTCGGCTTCGCGCTGCATGCCGGCGAGACGCTCGGCATCGTCGGCGAATCGGGTTCCGGGAAGTCGACGCTCGCGCGCGCACTGGTGCGGCTCGCGCGGGTGGATGCGGGGCGCATCGTGCTGCGCGGCGAGCACGATCTCGCGCGCCTGGCCGACCACGCATTGCGGCCGCTGCGTCGCGACGTCCAGATGGTGTTTCAGGACCCGTACGCATCGCTGAACACGCGTCAGACGATCGCGCAGATCGTCGCGACCGGCCTGCTCGCGCACGGTGTCGGACGCGCCGCGGCGTATCGGCGGGCGGCCGAGCTGCTCGCGCAGGTCGGCTTGCCGCCGGATGCGCTCGACCGGTATCCGCACGAATTCTCCGGCGGGCAGCGCCAGCGCATCAGCCTGGCACGTGCGCTGGCGCTCGATCCGTCGATCCTCGTGGCCGACGAAATGGTGTCGGGGCTCGACGTGTCGGTGCAGGCGCAGGTGCTCGAACTGCTCGCGTCGGTGCAGAAACGCCGCGCGATGGCGATCGTGTTCGTCACGCACGACTTGCGCGTCGCCGCGCAGATCTGCGACCGCATCGCGGTGATGCAGGCCGGGCGCATCGTCGAACTGGGCGATACCGCGCAGGTTTTCGGCGCGGCGCGCCATTCGTACACGCGTGCGTTGCTCGACGCGATGCCGGTGCTGCCGGCGCGCGTGAGCGCGACCGGCACGCAGGACGGCAGCGCGCACGCCCATCGAACCAACGAGGAGCACTCATGACGTCCGATTCGAACTTCGCGGTCGCGGCTTCCGCCGTCGTGGCCGGCGTGCCGGTCGAGGTGCGCGCGGGGCGCACGCTGAGCGTCGCGCATCGCGCCGCGCCGCGCGGCTCGCCGCATGCGGGGACGGTGCTGTTCTTCGCGCACGGCGGCGGCGGCAACAAAAACCAGTGGCGAGCGCAGTGGCGCACATTTGCCGATGCGGGCTACGAACTCGTCGCATGGGATTTCCTCGGCCACGGCGACAGTCCGCGGCCGCCCGCGCGAAGCGGCGCCTATCACGGCGACGAAACCCTGCGCGACTATCTCGCGCTGTTCGACCGCTACAAGGGGGCGCACAACGTGCTGGTCGCCCATTCGCTCGGCACGGGAAGCACGCTCGCCTTGCTCGAGCGGCTGGCGGCCCTCGGGCGGCTGCACGAAGCGAGCGGTGCGCTGCTGCTCGGCACGCAGCTCGCGCGCCCCGTGACGCGGCCGCCGGCGTTGCCGGGCTGGCTGCTCGAATGGATCAAGCCGGTGTTCGCGCGGCGCTTCCGGCGGCTCGCATGGCATCCGCAGGCCGACCCGGCGCTCGTCGCTTACGAGTCGCGCGTCGCGCGCCGCAACCGGATGACGACCTTCCAGGCCGTGCTGCGCGACGCGCCGTGGCCCGATGCGGCGCGGCTGGCCGCGCTCGACTTGCCGGTCGCCGTGCTCGCAGGCGACAGCGACGGCCTGACACCGCCCGCCGGCGGGCGCGCGCTGGCCGACGCATTGCCGAATGCGTCGTTCGGCGTGCTGCCCGCCTGCGGCCATCAACTGATGCTCGAGCGGCCGGATGCGGTCGGCGCCGCATTGCGTGCGCTGCTCGAGCGCACCGTGCAAGCGGCGCCCGTGCGATGAGCGGCCGCCGAAGAACCATGAAACAGCAGCCGGCCCGTCATCCGGGCAACGGCTCGTGAGGAGGCAGTCGATGTCTGAAACCGGATCTTCGCTGGATCGGGATGATCGTTTTGTCTACGTGTCCGCCACGGACCCGCTCACCCGGCCGCTCTTCGACGAGCTGGCGCACGAGTACAGCAGCCGCTACGCGGCCTATATTCCCGAAGAGGAACTCGGCAAGGAGCTGGTGCGTTATCCGGGCGAAGCGTTCGCGCCGCCGCAGGGCGCATTCCTGCTGCTGCTGAGGGACGGGCAGGCCATCGCCGGCGGCGCCTTCATGCGCCATCACACCCCTGCGACGGCGGAGTTCAAGCGCATCTGGGTCAGCCGCGCGCATCGCCGCCAGGGGCTCGCGCGGCGCGTGCTGGCCGAGCTCGAGGCGCAGGCTGCCCGGCAAGGCTACACGCGCGTGCATCTGGGCACCGGGCCGCGGCAACCCGAAGCGGTGGGCCTTTACCGGTCCTCCGGCTATACGCTGCTGTCGTCGCACGATTTCGGCGAGGACGCGCCGCCCGGCGTGTTGTTCGAGAAATATCTGCTGCCGGCCCGGCACCCGGCCAGCCCCGACTGAATCGATGATTCACGACGAGCCGCAGGCGTCCGTGCGCGATGATCCGGCGAAACCCGTCACCCTGGGCCGGCCCTCCGGCGCGACCGGGTGGGCGGTGCGACGGCGCGCTGCCGGAAGCGGTCCGACCGACGCGGGCGCCCGTGCGAACATCGTGCTGGGCATCTGTGTCGCGATGGGCTTCACCACGCTTCTCGATCAGGCGATCTTCACGCTGGCGGTGCCGACGCTCAGGCGTGAACTGCATGCGTCGACAGCCGAAATACAGCTGATCACGTCGGTCTATTCCATTGCGTTCGGCATCGCGCTCGTCCCGGCAGGCCGGCTCGGCGACGTGATCGGGCGCCGCCTGCTGTTTCTGGTCGGGCTCGCGATGTTTTCGGGTTTCAGCGTGCTGGGCGGACTGGCGGACGACGCGCGCACGGTGATCGTCGCGCGCGTGCTGCAAGGGCTCGGTGCGGGGATGATCAATACGCAGATATTCGGCTTGATCCAGGACCTGTTCAAAGGCGCGGCGCAGGCCAGGGCACTCGGGCGATACGCGTCGGCGGGCGGTTTGTCGGGGCTCGCCGGTCCGATTCTCGGCGGGCTGATTCTTGCGTCGGTTCCGCCGGATCTCGGCTGGCGGCTGCTGTTTCTCGTCAATGCGCCGTTCGGAATGGCCGTGTTCTATCTGGCGCTTCGGCATCTGCCGCGCCACCGGTTGTCGGACGCCCGGTTTTCGATCGATCCGGTCGGCCTGGCCCTGCTGTCCGCGGTCACGCTCGCGCTGATGCTCGCCACGCTGGTCGGCGGCACCGGCATACCGCCGCGACGCGTTTGTCTCGTGGTCGCGATGGCCGGGGTGCCGCTGTTTCTGGCGTGGGAGGCGGCGTATCAGCGGCGCGGCGGCACGCCGATTCTGTCGCGCGGTCTGCTCGGGTCGGGCGGGTACGTCCTCGGCACGCTCGTGGCGATGTGCCAGTTCGCGGCGGGCGTGACCCTCGGGATGGTCAGTGCCTTGTTCTTTCTCGACGGCTTGCATCTCGATCCGCTGCTGTTTGCCGCGCTGTCGATTCCTGCCGCGCTGGCCTCGATCGCCGCGACCATGTGGAGCTGGCGATTCGTCGGGCGCTTCGGCCGTGCCGGGACGGTGTGCGCAATCGCGTGTTATGCGCTCGCCGTCGCCGCGCAAGGTTTGGCGACCGAGTACTTCGCGGTTCGCTGGATCGTGTTCGCGTATCCCGCGATCGTCCTGCTGCAGGGGTTCGCCAGCGGCCTGATCCATGCGCCGAACCAGGCCATGACGCTCGCGGAGATCGGCCAGGATCAGGGGCGTGGGCTTGCTGCCGGGTTTCTGCAGTTGTCGCAGCGGCTCGCCTGCTCGATCGGCATGTCGTGGGGAACCGGCGTATTCCTGGTGCAGGCGTCGTCTTCGGCCGGTCTGGCCGCATACCGGGATGCGTTCGTCGAAGTGTCGGTGCCGATATTGCTGCTGGTGGCCGGCGCATTCGCGGCAGCGTGTGCGGACTGGATGATCAGGCACGCGCGTGACGCGGCCGGGTGAATTGCATTGCGCGGCGAATCGCATTTGCCATGCGGTTTCGAATTTACGATACGGAATCCTGATTAAGTGTATCTGTGTGAATAACGTTTTCGAAAATGCTTGGTTTGAGCGCGCACGGTTCGCGCGCACTATTGCAGGATGCGATGCGCGGCATGAAGCGTGTCGAACGAATCCGCCGATCCCGGCAAATCAGAGGCAGATGACTCGAAGCATCTGGCGTATCAGTGACTGACGAAGTAATCGACACATCCCCGCTCGACCTGCTCGCGTTGCCCATGTTCGACGAGTTGTCGGTCGAATATTCCACGCGCTACCAGGACTTTCGCGCGGTGCCCGCGGAAGTCGTGCGTGACGAACTCCTGACCTACCCGGCGGCGCTGTTCGCGCCACCCGATGGCGCTTTCATCCTGATTCGACGCGGTGGCGAAGTCGTGGGCGGCGGTGCATTTCAGCGCTACGACGACACGACGGCGGAACTCAAGCGCATCTGGGCGCATTCCGGCGTTCGTCGCCAGGGCGTCGCACGCCGCGTGGTGGCCGAGCTCGAAGCACGTGCGTTGAAGCAGGGATACCGGCGGGTTTATCTCACGACCGGATTTCGTCAACCGGAGGCCTCGGCGCTCTATCTCGGCACCGGCTACGAACCGCTATACGATCCGGCGATCGCACCGGAAGTGCATTGGCGACTGCCTTTCGCAAAGGATCTGCTCGAACCCGGTCGTATCGAACATTTGCAGGATCTGAAGCCGGACAGGCCGTTGGGTCGGCCGTTCGGTGCATGACGCATGAACACTTCCACGGGATACCGAAAAATGAATCGTCGTCGCGGAATCGGCCTGGCCTTGTCCGGTGCGTTTGCGGTGGTGGTAATGGGGGTTGCCGGCATCGCGCAATCGGCGACGTCGTTCAACCTGAGCCCCGATCAGCATGATCGCCCGCGCGTCACGCCGGATGCGGAGGCGATCAAGTTGATCCCGGAGAACTTCCGTTTTGCCGAGAAGGGCGTGCTGACCGTCGGCATCGCGGTGGCGTTTCCCCCGATCAGTGCATACGCAACGGACGCGAAAACGATCGTCGGCGCCGATCCGGATCTCGCCCAACTGGTTGCGGACGAACTCGGACTGAAGCTCAAGCTCGTGCCGCTCGCCTGGGCGGACTGGCCGCTTGCCGTCGCGTCCGGCAAGGTGGACGCGGTGCTGTCGAACGTGACCGTGACGGAAGCGCGCAAACAGAAATTCGACTTCTCGACCTATCGCCGCGACGTGCTCGGTTTCTACGTCGAGCAGAACAGCCCCATCAAGCAGATTCGCGAGCCCAGGGATATCGCCGGATTGCGCGTCATCGGCGACTCCGGAACCAACCAGGAAAAGATCCTGCTGGCCTGGGACAAGGAAAACGTCGCACACGGGCTGAAGCCGATTCACGTGCTGTATTACGAGGATCCGTCGGTGCGGACGCTGGCGCTGGTATCGGGGCGCGCCGACGCGATTTTCAGCGTCAATGCCGCGCTGGTCTATCAAGCGAGCCAGGGTGTGAAGATCCGGCAGGTCGGCACGGTCAGCGGCGGGTGGCCCCGCACGGCGGAAGTCGCCGTCACCACCCGCAAGGGCAGCGGACTGGCCGTGCCCATTACCTACGCCATCAACGACCTGATCCGGAACGGCAAGTACCAGCAGGTGCTGGGCCGCTGGAATCTCGACAGCGAGGCGATCACGAAGGCCTCGACGAATCCTCCGGGGCTCCCCGATCTCTGATCGGGTCATGAGCGGCCGAAGGACGGCCGTCATGCGGAAAATCCTCGGGTAATCATACGGACTACTACTAAAAGGCAGCGTATAGCGTGCCTTCAATCGGCAAAGAACGGAGAAATCATGCGGCACACACGGGGCGAGGGGGTCTCGCCGAAGACGCGCAGGACGGTGATATCGGTGGCGGTTGCGGCAGGTGTTTTTCATGGCGCGGCCTGGGCGCAGGAAGCGGGAGCGGGGGACGGAGCGGCGGCGGTCGCGGCGCCAGCCAGTAGTGCGGTCGCGCCAGCATCGTCGGCGTCGGCCGCGCCGGACGGCAAGGTACAGGTTCAGGACCGGGTCGTGATCACGGGTTCGCGCACCGAGACGCGTGCGAGCAAGAGCCTGACGCCGATCGACGTGATCGGAGGCGATCAATTGCGCGCGACGGGGCAAACCAACCTGCGCGACGCATTGGTGAAACTCTCGCCGTCGATCACCCGGACCTCGTACTCCGGCGACACGGGCGTGTTGACCGATACGCTGTCGCTTCATGGCCTCACGCCCGACCACGTGCTCGTGCTGGTGAATGGCAAGCGCCGCCATACGACGGCCAACATCACGCTCGACCCGGGCCTGAACCAGGGCTCGACCGGCGTGGACATCGATACCATTCCGGTCGGCCTGATCGACCACATCGAAGTGCTGCGCGACGGTGCGTCCGCGCAGTACGGCTCGGACGCGATCGCGGGCGTGATCAACATCATCCTGAAGCGCAATGCACGCGGCGGCGAGCTTGCCACGACGAACGGGCAGACATACTCCGGCGACGGCTTCAAGACGAGCGAGTCGGCCACGATCGGCCTGAATCTCGCCGACAAGGGCTTCCTCGACCTGAGCGCCGGGTTCGACCGGCAGAACCATACGATCCGCACCGGGCCGGACGATTATTTCGGACGCTTTCCGCAAGGACAGGGCTACTACAACCCGATCCTGGGCGACCCGGCCAGTTCGCGCGAGACGGTCGGCTTCAATGCCGGCTACTACCTCGGCGACGAGGTCGAACTCTACGGGTTCGGCACTTACGCACACCGGAACGGCGATGCGTACCAGAACTTTCGTCCGCCTTTCGTGCTGCCGCAGGTCTACCCGAACGGCTTCGTGCCGGTCGAAACGATCAACGAGAACGACTACTCGGTGACGGCGGGGATCAAGGGAAAGAACCTGTTCGGCTGGGCGTGGGATTTCAGCACGACCTACGGCGGGGACTACAGCGTGTTCGGCATGCGCAATTCCGCCAACACCGGGTTGTACGCGGCATCGGGCTATACGCCGACCACCTTCCACCTGTCGACCGTCAGCAATACGCAGCTGACCAACAACCTCGACCTGTCGCGGGCATTCAATGTCCCGCTGCTGCCGGCGCCGCTGAATGTCGCGGTGGGCGTCGAGCAGCGCCGCGAAACCTATACGATCCGCAACGGCGAGCAGGCATCCTGGATCTACGGCGGCTCGGCTGCGTTGCCGGGCCTGGCGCCCGTCAGCGCGAGCGACATCTCGCGCAACGTGATCGGCACGTACATCGATTTGTCGACTTACCTGACGCCGAAATGGCAGGTGAATCTGGCGGGCCGCTACGAGCACTACAACGACGTCGGCGACACCACCAACGGCAAGATCGCCACCCGCTACCAGTTTTCGCCGGCCATTGCGGTTCGCGGCAGCGTCAGCTCCGGCTTTCGTGCGCCGTCGCTGGCCCAGGAGTCCTATACCAGCGTGACCACGTCGCCGGCGTCGGTGGGCGGCATCCTCGCGACGACCTCGCCCGGCGCGCGCCTGATCGGTGCGCAGGCGCTGAAGCCTGAAGAGTCGACCAGCTACAACTTCGGTCTGGTGCTCAATCCCGTTCGCAACCTGCAGCTGACGATCGACGCTTACCAGATCAACATCCGCAACCGGATCGTGCTCGGCGGAACCGCGTCGGGCGCGGCGGCCATCGCCGCGCTCGAAGGGGCGGGGCTGACGGTTCCGGGATCGGTGCCGGTGTCGGCGGTCAGCGCGAGCTATTTCACCAACGGCGCCAATACGCGCACGCGAGGGATCGATCTGGCGGGTACCTACCACACCGGTTTCGGCCGGTACGGGCAGGTGGACTGGGACTTCGGGGTGAACCTGAATACGACCTCGGTCACGCACGTGGCGAACGGGTCGAACGGCAGGCCGTCGCTGAACGCGCAGCAGATCGCGTCGCTGTCCACCACGACGCCGAAGAACAAGATCATCGTCGGCGGCACCTGGCGTCTCGACAAGTGGGCCGTGACGCTCCACGAGACGCGTTACGGGAAGACCTCGGGAGAAGCGACCTACATCGTCGGACCGAACGCGTTCTCGACCTCCCAGTTCGTTCACTTCGAGGAGGCCGCACGCTATGTCACCGATGTCGAGGTGCGCTATGACGTGACCAAGAAATTCCAGATCGCGGCCGGCGCGCAGAACCTGTTCGACGTCCGCCCGAGCAAGCTGCCGTACGAGGCGCAGCTGGAAGGCATCCAGTACAGCGGCGGTAGCACGATCGGCGTCAACGGCGGTTTCTATTATCTGCGGGCACGCTATCTGTTCTGATCGATCGGCCATATTCATAGAAGAAATGACCGTAACGGGCAGATGAGCCGTTATCCATAATGAATGATCTGTCCGGCATGTTCCGCTTTTTCGGCGCCCGTCCGAGGCCGTTTCATTTCGGCGGGACGACCGACTTACAAGGTTGAGCTTCATGTCTTATTCCCTTTCGATTCTCGACAAAAGCCCGATTGCAGAAGGGGCGAGCGCGCATGACGCGCTGAACTTCACGATCGCGCTTGCGAAGCGTGCCGAAGCGCTCGGCTACAAGCGCTACTGGATTGCGGAACACCATGGCGCGCCGGGTCTCGCGAGCTCGGCACCGGAGATCATCGTGTCGCATTTGCTTGCGCATACGTCGCGGATTCGCGTCGGCTCGGGTGGCGTGATGCTTCAGCATTACAGCCCCTACAAGGTCGCCGAATCGTTCCGTGCGCTGGCTTCGCTCGCGCCCGGACGTGTCGACCTGGGCGTCGGCAAGGCGCCCGGCGGGCTGCCGCTCACGACGCGGGCATTGCAATGGTTTCACGACAAGGCGAAGAAGCCCGACTTTGCCGGGCAACTCGCCGAACTCGATGCGTTTCTCGGCGACGGCGTCGCGCCGGACCACCCGTTGGCCGGGGCGGTCGCCTTGCCCGCGCCGCCGGAATCGCCGCAGCGCATCCTGCTGGGCGGTAGTCCGGAAAGTGCCGAACTGGCCGCCCGGCATGACTGGCAGTTCTGCTACGCAGGCCACTTCAACGGCGACATCGGCAATATCGAAAGGTCGCTCGACGTCTATCGCAGCGCGACGGGCCGTGTGCCGCTGCTCGCCCTGTTCGCGGTCGCCGCGCAATCGTCGGAGGACGCCAGACGCCAGGTCGGCGCGTTGCGGATCTTCAAGTTGCGATTCGGCAACGGGCAGAGCGTCAACCTGCAGAGCCAGGAGGCGGCGGCCGATTTCGCGCGCCAGATCGGTGTCACCGACTATCGCATCGACGAGTTGCGTCCGCAGGTCGCGGCAGGCACGCCGGACGAGGTGCGTCGGGAACTGGATGCGCTGCATGAGCGCTTCGGCATCGAGGAGTTCGTCATCGACAACCCGGTGGCGGACCATGCCAAGCGCCTCGCCTCGATCGAGGCGCTGGCAGGTCTCGAGCAGCCGGTCGGCGCGTGACGGCGCCTGGCTGCCTTTTCATTCTTCAGACCGCGGATTCGAACATGACCCAACGCAACCTCACTTTCGGCCTGATGCTGCATGGCGCAGGCGGCCACATGAATTCCTGGAAGCATCCGGCCGGCCCTGCCGATGCGAGCGTCAACATCGACTTCGTCACCGGCATCGCGCAGAAGGCCGAAGCCAACGGCGTGGCATTCGTGTTCGTCGCGGATGGCCTTTACATCAACGAGAAGTCGATCCCGCATTTCCTGAACCGCTTCGAGCCGATCTCGATCCTGTCCGCGCTTGCGACGGCCACATCGAAGATCGGGCTGGCGGGCACGCTGTCCACGTCGTACAGCCATCCGTTCACGGTTGCCCGCCAGTTCGCGTCGCTCGACCTGATCAGCGGCGGGCGCGCCGGGTGGAACGTCGTGACCTCGCCGCTCGAAGGCTCGGCGAAGAACTACGGCGGCGCACATCCGGATCACGCACTGCGTTACGAGATCGCCGATGAATACCTGGAGGCGGTGCAGGGCCTGTGGGACAGCTGGGACGACGACGCGTTCGTGCGCGACCGCGCGAGCGGCCGCTTCTTCGATCGCGACAAGCTGCACCCGCTGAACCACAAGGGCCGCTTTTTCGAGGTGGCCGGGCCGCTCAACATCCAGCGTTCGCCGCAGGGGCAGCCGGTGATTTTCCAGGCGGGAGCGTCGGATGACGGTATCGCGCTGGCCGGCAAGTATGCCGATGCCGTGTTCACGCACGCGCCGTCGCTGGACGAGACGCGCGCATTTGCCGAGCGCGTGCGCGACAGCGCGGAGGCGCACGGCCGCGCGCGCACCGACGTGAAGATCTTCCCCGGTATCGGGCCGATCGTCGGCGCGACGCGCGAAGAAGCCGAGGAGAAGTACCGCGCGATTCGCGATCTGCTCACGATCGACGAGGCGCTCGCTTATCTCGGCCGCTTTTTCGAGCATCATGACTTTTCGCAGTATCCGCTCGATGCGCCGTTTCCTGAGCTGGGCGAGCTCGGCAGGAACAGTTTCCGTTCCACGACCGATCGCATCAAGGACGAGGCCAGGCGAAACGGTTCGACGCTCAGGGAGGTGGCGCTCGACGTGGCAACGCCGAAGCCCGGGTTCATCGGCACCGGCGAGGCGGTCGCGGACGAACTGATCCGCTGGTTCGATGCGGGCGCGGCCGACGGCTTCATTCTCGGCTTCCAGGTGCAGACCGAAGGGCTCGAGGATTTCGTCCGTTACGTGATTCCCGCACTCGAGGCACGGGGCCGCTACCACCGTGCGCTACCGGGCGCCACGCTGCGGGACCATCTCGGCCTGCCGCGCCGCGCGAGCCGTTACGCAACCGCAGAGACTGCGTGACGGATCGACATGACATGCGCAAAGGCAGCGTGATGAACGATATTTCCAGGATTGCCGGTCATGCACCCTTCGTGGCCGAAGGCGCGTCATCGGCGCCACCCGACTACGCGCAATACCGGGTCGTTCCTGCCCGCAATCCGGCAAGGACGCTCGGGACCGCCGCGGCGATCGTGCTGATCGCTGCCGTTCTCTATTCGGTGCTCGACAACCCGCACTGGGGCTGGAAAGTCTTCGCGCAGTGGTTTTTCTCCGAAGCCGTGCTCGCGGGGCTCGGGCAGACGCTGCTGCTGACGGCGCTCGGCGCGGTGCTCGGCTTCGCGCTGGCCGTTCCGCTCGCGCTGGCGCGACTCTCGCGCTCGCCGCTGTTGTCCTCGTGCGCGTGGGCCTACATCTGGCTGTTCCGTTCGATTCCGACCATCGTCCTGCTGCTGTTGCTGAACAATCTCGGCTATCTGTACGACACGGTCAGGCTCGCGATTCCGTTCACGAACATCGTGTTCCTGCACGGCCCGACCACGGATCTGATCACACCGTTCATGGCAGCGATCCTCGGGCTGACGCTGACCCAGGCCGCGTTCGCGGCGGAGGCGATCCGCGGCGGCATCCTGTCGGTCGACCACGGGCAGCGCGAGGCCGCGGCGGCGCTCGGCCTGCCGCGCGCGCGGCAGACCTGGCGCATCGTGCTGCCTCAGGCGATGCGCGCGATCCTGCCTGCCGCGTTCAACGACGTGATCGGACTGGCGAAGGGCACCGCGGTCGTCTATATCCTCGCGATGCCGGATCTGTTCTACACGGTCCAGATCATCTACCACCGCAACCTGGAAGTGATTCCGATGCTGATGGTCGCGACCGTCTGGTATTTGGTGATCCTGACGGTATTGTCCGCGATCCAGGTTCATATCGAGCGCCACTATGCGCGCGGTGCGACGCGCGACCCGGTGGCCGTGTCGCCCGTTTCCGCATTCCTGCGCAAAGGTTTTCGTTCGCTCGAGACGCTGCTTTCCCCGGCCGCGGTGGAGGGCAGCCAGCCGGACGACGCGGCGGCGGGTGCCGAGACGACCGGCTGGGCGAAACAGCGCGTCGGGGCGGCCGTCGGCATTCATCGCATATCGAAGCGCTTCGGGGCGCAGAAGGTACTCGACGACGTTTCGCTGGCCATCCCGTCCGGGAGCGTGACGGTCATTCTGGGGCAGTCGGGCTCCGGCAAGTCGACGCTGCTGCGAACCGTCAACCACCTCGAGCGTGTCGACGAGGGCTTCATCGACATCGACGGCGAACTGGTCGGCTATCGCCGCGACGGACGCACGCTCCACGAACTCAAGGAAAAGGACATCCTGCGCCGCCGCGCCGAGGTCGGCATGGTGTTCCAGAGTTTCAACCTGTTCCCGCATTTGACCGTGCTCCAGAACGTCGTCGAGGCGCCGGTCGCGGCCGGCCTGCCGCGCGAACGGGCGGAAGCGGAAGCACGCGCGCTGCTCGCCCGCGTGGGCCTGGCCGACAAGGCCGATGCGTGGCCGCGTCAGCTGTCCGGCGGGCAGCAGCAACGCGTGGCGATCGCCCGCGCGCTCGCGCTGAAGCCCAAGGTGTTGCTGTTCGACGAGCCGACTTCCGCGCTCGACCCGGAGCTCGTCAACGAAGTGCTCGACGTGATTCGTCAGCTTGCCCGTTCCGGGACGACGCTGATCATCGTCACGCACGAGATCGGTTTTGCGCGCGAAGTGGCCGACACGATCGTTTTCATGGATTGCGGACGCATCGTGGAGTCGGGGCCGCCGTCGGCGGTGCTGGCGGCGCCATCGCATCCGCGTACGCGCGAGTTCCTGTCCAGGGTGCTGTCGTAGTCATGTGCGGGCCTCCCGGCTTGCGGCCGGCACGACAACGCATCGACACCGTGGCAAATGACGAAGGATGAAAAAGTGAGCAACGGACGAATCGATCACATTGCATTCCTCACACCGGGAAATTATCCCGACGAGGACGCCGCCGCCGGATTCGAGCGGACGCTCGAACTGTTTCGCGTCGGCGAGGCGCTCGGTTACGACAGCGCCTGGGTGCGGCAGCGTCATCTCGAGCGCGCCGTGTCCTCGGCCGCCACGTTTCTCGCGGCGGCGAGCCAGCGGACGAGCCGGATCGGGCTCGGCACGGCGGTGATCCAGATGGGCTACGAGAATCCGTTCCGGCTCGCCGAGGATCTCGCGACCGTGGACGTGCTGTCGAACGGCCGGCTCAATGTGGGGCTCAGCGCAGGCGCGCCGAATCACGGTGCGCTGCTGGGCGAGCGGCTGTTCGACACCGATCCCGACCTGGTCGACTTCTCGCACGCACGGGTGGCACGCCTGCGTCGCAATCTCGCCGGCGACTGGCTCGGTGACGACGACACGTTCGTGGAATCGGCCGCCGGCCGGGTGCGGCCGCGGGTGAGCCCGTATGCGCCCGGTCTGACGGACCGGCTCTGGTATGGGGGCGGTTCCAGGCGCTCGATCGAGTGGGCCGCCAGAAACGGCTTCAACTTGCTGATCGGCAATCTGACCACGGGCGAGGGGACCGACAGTTATGTCGACGCCCAGCTTCGGCAGCTCGAGCTGTACCGCCGTCACTGGAGCGAAGCCGCCGCACCCCGTATCGCGCTGGGCCGGGTGATCGTCCCGACCGACAGTGCAGATGCGCGGGAGCGTGAACGCTATCGGGCGTTTGCCGACGCGCGCCATGCCCGCACGCTGGCGCCGCAGGGCGAACGGCGCACGCTCTTCGCACCGGATCTCGTCGGCACCTCGGACGAGATCGTGGAGCGGCTGCTTGCCGACCCCGTGGTCGGACAAGTGCGGGAACTGCGCCTGGAATTGCCTTACGACCTGCCGTTCGAAAGTTACCGGCAGATTCTCGACGATTTCGTCACGCGTATCGCCCCGGCACTCGGCTGGCGTCCGGCCGACCGGCGAGAGCCGGTCGCGGCCTGACGGGAGCGACACGACATGCGTCGGGCGGCGTGCGTGACCGGAATCGGCGACGGGGCGGATACGGCCGCGCGGGCCGGGACCGTCTCGCCGCCACGCACGCGGGGCGGTCACGCGCCGGCGAATCGCTTGCGCCGCCGTCCGTGCGCCGGCCCGCCGATGTCAGGCGGCGCCGAACGCCCGACCTTATTGCAATTGGACTGAACATGACTAGCGCCTCTCAAACCCGACTCGCGGCAATCGGCCGTCCGCGCCAGTTCGGCAACAAGCGGACCCATCCGGTCCGTCGCTTCGGCGGCATCGCGATCGCCATCGGCCTGCATCTCGTCCTGATCTGGGCGCTGGTGAACGGCCTGGCGACCCGGGTCGTCGAGATCGTCCAGCAACCGATCGAGACTCGCATCATCGTGCCGGTGAAACCGCCGCCGCCCCCGCCGCCGAAGCCGGTCGAGAAGGTCGTGTCGAAGCCGCGGGTGGCGCCGCCGCCTCCGCCGTTCGTGCCGCCGCCCGAGGTACACGTGCAGGCGCCGCCGCAGCCGACCATCACGCACCAGGCCGCGCCGGCCCCGAGCGCACCCGTGCACGAGGCGCCGCCCGCGCCGGTGCCTGCGCCGGCGCCGGTCGCGAGGCCGGTGAACCAGGAGGTCGGCGTCGTCTGCCCGAACTCGGACGAAGTCCGCTCGTCGATCGTCTATCCGCCCGAGGCGCAGGACAACAACATCACGGGCGATGTGACGGTCGAGTTTACGGTGGACCCGGACGGTCGCGTCACGAACCTGAGGCTCGCGCAGCCGGCGGACCCGGTGCTCAATCGGGCGGCGCTCAGTGCGGTCAAGCGCTTTCGCTGCATTGCGCAGGGGCAGCCCGTGCGGGTGCGGGTACCGTTTTCCTTCAATCTGAATTGATGCCGGCCACACGCCGTTCGAGCTGGCCGGCTTCACGAATCGACACACGACGTATACGGATGGAGTCCTTATGAAAAAGCGCTTTCGCGCCGCACTTGCGGCAAGTCTGATGATCACCGCCGGCATTGGCGGCACCCTGGTCGCACCGCACACCGTGCTCGCCCAGGAAGCAGCGGCATCGGCGCCCGGCCGGGCGGCATCCGGCGCGGCACCGACCGCGGCGGCACCGGCTGCCGCCAGTGCGGCCGATCTTTCGGCGCCGCCGCCCGCGCCCGCGACGTCGGCAACCGTCGAGAACCCGTATGGCCTCGGTGCCCTGTGGGCGAACGGCGACTTCGTGGCCCGCTTCGTCCTTGGGCTGCTCGTGGTCATGTCGCTCGGGAGCTGGTACATCATGATCACCAAGTTCCTCGAGCAGGTGCGGGCAAACAGCCGCGCGAAATCGGCCGACGAGCAGGTCTGGAATGCGCCGACGCTGGCCGAAGGCGCGGCCCAGCTCGATGATGCGTCGCCGTTCCGTTTCATCGCCGAGAACGCGATCGAGGCCGGGGAGCATCACGACACGGCGCTGCTCGATTCGGTCGATCGCAATACCTGGATCGACCTGAACATCGAGCGTTCGATCACCAACGTGTCGAACCGGCTGCAGGACGGCCTCGCGTTTCTGGGCACCGTGGGATCCACGGCGCCGTTCGTCGGGCTGTTCGGCACGGTGTGGGGCATCTATCACGCGCTGACGGCCATCGGCATCGCCGGCCAGGCATCGATCGACAAGGTCGCCGGCCCGGTGGGCGAGGCGCTGATCATGACCGCGATCGGCCTCGCCGTGGCCGTACCGGCCGTGCTCGGCTACAACTTCCTCGTGCGCCGGAACAAGTCCGTGATGGAGCGCGTGCGCGACTTCGGCGCGCAGTTGCATACGGTATTGCTCGCGGGCGGCCGGCGCGCGGCCGGCAGCAGCGCGACGCCCGCGGCACCGGCGCCGCAGGCGCTGGCGGTTCAGTCGTGAGCGGAGGCTGTCATGGCGATCAGTGTCGGCGGTGACGACAACGACGAGGTCATCTCGGCGATCAACACGACGCCGCTCGTGGACGTGATGCTGGTGCTGCTGATCATCTTCCTGATCACGATCCCGGTGGTGACCCATACGATCCAGGTGCAGTTGCCGAAGGAGCGGGTCCAGCCGCTGCAGACGCAGCCGAAAAGCATCGAGCTCGCGGTGAACCGGCAGGGCGACATCTTCTGGGGCACCGAGCATGTGGACCTGCAGACGCTGGTGGCGCGGCTGAAGGACGTATCCGCGCAGACGCCGCAGCCGGACGTGCACGTCCGCGGCGATCAGGCCACGCCGTATCGGTACATCGGCAAGGTCGTGACGGCGTGCGAGCGGGCCGGGATCGGCAAGCTTTCCTTCATTACTCAGCCCCCCGCACGGGGCGGCTAGGGAGTTCGAACGATGGGTATGAACGCAGGTTCCGGCGCGGGCAGGGACGAGCCGGACGTGATGGTGGACATCAACACCACGCCGCTGATCGACGTGATGCTGGTGCTGCTGATCATGTTGATCATCACGATCCCGATCCAGATGCATTCGGTGAAGATGAACTTGCCGGTCGGGAATCCGCCCGTCCCGCCGCATCCGCCTCAGGTGGTGCAGATCGACATCGGCGCGGACGGCTCGGTCAACTGGAACGGCGCGGCCGTGCGGGGCGGCGCGGCGCTGGACGCGAAGTTTCGCGAGGTGGCGGCCGAGGCGGACCAGGACGAGATCCGGTTGCGCCCGGACAAGGCGGCGCCTTACCGGGCGGTGGCCGAAGTGCTGGCGTCGGCCCAGCGCGAAGGGGCGACGAAGATCGGGTTGATCGGCAACGAACAGTACATGCAATGAGTCGCGTGGAAGGTTCGTCGAGCGCTCGGGTGCCGGAGCGGGGCGGCCGGGTGCCGATCTTCAGGCAAGCGACGTTTCACGCACCGCCGTGCCGATGAAGACGAAGCGGATGAGGCGGGAGAGGAAGCGTAGTTTCCTACAACATCAGTAAAACCAATGAAATTGACATCATGAGCGAAGCGCAGGCAGAGCGGGCGAACGGGCGTTCCAGGCGGATTCATCTTGGCGCGACGATCCACGGACCCGGTGGACATTACGCGGGATGGCGGCACCCCGACGCGGTGATCGACGCAAGCATCAACCCGGACTTCGCGAAGAACGTGGCCCGCCAGGCCGAGGCGGGCAAGTTCGATTTCGTATTCGTGGCGGACGGCCTGCATATCAACGCGAAGTCGATTCCGCACTTCCTCAACCGGTTCGAGCCGCTCACGCTGTTGTCGGCGCTGTCGGCCGTCACGGAACGGGTGGGGCTGGTGGGAACCCTGTCGACGTCCTACAGCGAACCGTTCACGGTTGCCCGGCAGTTCGCGAGCCTGGATCACCTGAGCCGGGGGCGAGCGGGCTGGAACGTCGTGACGTCGCCGCTCGAAGGTTCCGCGCGGAATTTTTCGCGCACCGCGCATCCCGAACATGACGAACGTTACCGGATCGCCGACGAATATCTCGAGGTCACGAAGGGGCTCTGGGATTCCTGGGAGGACGACGCGTTCGTGCGCGACCGCGCGAGCGGCGTGTTCTTCGATCCGGCCAAGCTCCATACGCTCGATCACAAGGGCAAGTATTTCTCCGTCGAGGGGCCGCTGAACGTCGGGCGTACGCCGCAGGCGCGTCCCGTCCTGTTCCAGGCCGGCGCGTCGGATGCGGGCAAGCAGCTCGCGGCGAAGCATGCGGATGCGGTCTTCACGCATCACGACACGCTGGCTCAGGCGCGCGATTTCTATGCCGATCTCAAGCGCCAGGTGAGCGGGCACGGCAGGCATCCCGACGACCTGAAGATCTTCCAGGGCATCGGCGTGATCGTGGGCGCTTCTGCCGAGGACGCGGAACGGCAATACCAGGAGAGCCTGACACTGATCACGATCGAAAGCGCGCTCGACCATCTCGGCCGGTTTTTCGAGCATCACGATTTCGGCCAGTATCCGCTCGACGCGCCGTTTCCGGAAATCGGCGACCTCGGCAGCAACAGTTTCCGCAGCGGGACGGACGAGATCAAGCGCAATGCGCGCGAGCGCGGCCTGACGCTGCGCGAGGTCGCGCTCGAATCGGCTGCGCCGCGCCCGCGTTTCATCGGGACCCCGGAGCAGATCGCGGATGGTTTGCAGGAATGGTTCGAGGCCGGCGCGGCTGACGGTTTCATCGTCGGTGGCGGGACGCCTTCGGCATTCACCGATTTCGTCGAACAGGTGGTGCCGATTCTCCGACAGCGCGGGCTGTTCCGTGCCGAGTATCAGGGAGAGACCTTGCGCGACCATCTCGGCGTGGGTTATCCGCGCAATCGCTACACGGCGGCATAAATTCATCTGGAACGCGCCGACGGTCGCGCGGTGGCGAGCTGGCGGTTCGTACCGGCACTCGCTGCGCGGGCAGGCATGGTAAGGCGGCGCCGCTCTGGTGCTCGTCTCGACACCTGTCCGGCAAATGCGAGCGGTAGTGTGGCCGCGAGCGTATCGGCGGCCCTGTTGGCGCGAATATGGATGGATTGCTCAATCGGGCTGCATCAAAAATGCCCCGGGCTTTAAAGCGACGAATGACAAAAATGAATGATTGTCCGTGACGTGACGGACGAGTCACGTTCGATCGGAAGACTGCTCTATGCATCGACTTCCGGCAACAAAGCGACGAAGTTCTCCACGATGGAATCGGGCACTGCGTCCCGCCACGTCAGTCCGACATCCCAGCGCGCATCGGCATCGGGGATAGGCAGGCACACGACCTTGTCGCCCGGCGAGTGCAGCGCCGATTCGTGCATGATCGACACCCCAAGCCCCGCGCCGACCAGAGAGATGATCGTCAGCGACTCGTTCGCGCGCTGCACGAAGCGTGGCTCGAAGCTGCGCGACTCGCAAAATCGTGCGATGTGATCATGCAGGCCCGGTGCGCGTGCGCGCTGCAGCAATAGAAACGGCAGCGTGCGCAGCAATGGCGAATCGAAACCCGTGATCGTGTCCGCGAGCGTGCGCGGTACGACGAGCGCGAGTCGATCGGAGAGAAGACGCCGATGCGCGAGACCGGTCCGAACGGGCAGGCGGACGAAGCCCGCCTGGAGGCTGCCTTCGAGCAGCCGCTCCATCTGCTCGGCCGACGACAGATCATGCAGCGTGACCTCGACATCGGGAAAACGCTCGCGAAAGCGCGGCAACACACGCGACACCGTCTCCACCGTCGAGAAGCTATAGCCAATGGCGAGTCGTCCGACTTCGCCGCGCGCGGCTCGCTTTCCCAGCGAGAGGACGCGTTCGGCCTGATCCACCAGCGGTTGGGCTTCGGCGAGGAAATAGCGTCCCAGTTCCGTCAACTCCGTGCCATGCCGGTCACGCCGAAAAAGCGGCGCGCCCAGGTCGTCTTCGAGTCGCTTGATCTGTTTCGTGAGGGCAGGCTGCGACAGGTTGAGCGCTTGCGAGGCAGAGCCGAAGTGCAGCGAGTTCGCGAGTGTAACGAACGATTTGAGTAGATGGAAGTTCATATCCGCGAGTTATCACCGCCAGGAAAACATGTCATTGGACCGCGTTGTGCGGCTATGTTCGAATCCTGGTTCGCGCAGTATAGCCGGCCGTTTTACGTCGGCGTGCGATGCGATCCATATATTGAAAATGGTGCTTTCGTTATTCCGGAAGCGCGAAAGCGGAAATGGTTGAACGCGTATCGATGCAAGCGTTCCGTGTTTTTTTGTTCAAGGGCAGATCAACCTGCAGGAGAGAAATGAAACGATATTCGGGGAGATCACGCGCGGCAGTCGTGCCGCACGTCATGGCTCGCAGATTGGTTCGGCCGGCACGGTTCGGCGTCGGTCTCGGCATCACGCTTTTCGCGGCGCAGGCCGCCGTGGCGCAGGGCGACGCGCCGGCGCCGGACACCGGTGCGACCGGCAGCGCGACGCTGCCGGCGATCACGGTGAGCGGCGAGCGCGGCAACACGCTGCGCGCACGCACGGCGTCGGTCGCGGGGCTCGACGATGCGCCGCTGCGCGACACGCCGGCCTCGGTCAACGTCGTCACGCGGGCGCTGATCGACGATCAGCAGGCGAAGCGGCTGAGCGACGTCGTGCGCAACGATGCGTCGGTCGTCAACGACTACGCGCCGGTCGGTTATTTCGAAGGCTTCGCGATCCGCGGCTTTCCGGTCGATCTCGCGAGCGCGATCCGGATCGACGGGCTGACGGTGTCCGGCGAGCAGAACGTGCCGCTCGAGAACAAGGAGCGCGTCGAGATCCTGAAGGGGCTGGCGGGCATCGACAGCGGCGTGGTCGCGCCGGGCGGCGTGATCAACTTCGTGACGAAGCGTTCGGCGAACGTCGCGAGCGTGACGGGCGGCGTCGACAGCCGCGGCTCGACGTCGGCGGCCGTCGATCTCGGTCGCCGGTTCGGCCCCGACAATCAGTTCGGTTTCCGGATCAACGCCGCGAAGGAGAACATGCACTCCTATATCGACGGCACCAACGGACGGCGCACGTTCGGCTCGATCGCCGCCGACTGGGACATTAGCCCGCGCGCGAGCCTGCAGTTCAACGCGGAATTCCAGCAGTGGATCCAGCGTTCCGCGCCCGGCTACCAGCTGCT